>NZ_QSFR01000002.1:42218-158765 GCF_003467925.1 Collinsella sp. AM43-1
TTGCTCGACCGACTCTTTTTTGTGGGAAAATACCTGCTCAGTTGTGATTTATGGTGCTGGGAGGCGCTTGTGGGCAAGGCTAAGGCTAAAGCGAAGAAAAAGACGACGGGGGCGCGGGCTAAGCGTGACCGTCGTCGGAAGCTTGCGACCGAAGCCCCCGCGTCTGCCGAGGAGTTGTTGACGAGCGTACCGGGGCTCGATGCGTTGCAGGATGTTCCGGCGTTTGACGATCTGCCGGTTGATGCCGCCCAACGGGCAGCCTTCGATGATTTTTGCGCGCAAGCCGAGGAACCCGAGCAGATGCAGTTGGGCGCCGTGGTGCGCCTGGACCGCGGGTTTCCGCTGGTGGCGACTGCCGATGACACGTTTCGTGCCGAGCATGCCGTGGGGTTTGCCAAGTCGCGCGGCGAGGACGAGGTCCTGCTGCCTGCCGTGGGCGACCGTGTGGCGGTGCGCCGCGCTCCCGGGCACGATATGGGCGTGATTGAGTGCGTGCTGCCGCGCCGTACGAGCTTTGAGCGTTGGCGTGGCCGTGCCCGCGGTGAGCGCCAAGTGCTCTGCTCCAACGTTGACAGCGTGCTGATCGTGCAGGCGCTCGGCGCCGGCGAGGTGCTGCTCGATCGCGTGGCGCGCTCACTGGTGTTGGCGCTCGATTGCGATGCCGAGCCGGTGGTGGTGCTCACCAAGGCCGACCGCTGCGATGCCGAGGAGCTCGAGCGCGATCTGGACCGCGTGCGCCGCCTGGTGGGTCCGGACGTGCGCGTGATCGTGACGTCCTCTGCCGAGGGCCGCGGCCTGGACGAGGTCCGTGCCTGCGTGCCTGCCGGGAGCTGCGCCATGATTCTGGGCGAGTCGGGTGCCGGCAAGTCGACGCTGCTCAATGCGCTGCTGGGCCACGATACGTTGGCGACCGGCGGTGTGCGCGAACGCGACGACCAGGGCCGTCACACTACCGTCGCGCGCGTGATGGTGACGCTGCCGGGCGACGCCGGTGTGATCGCCGATGCCCCGGGCCTGCGCAGCCTGCCGCTCGTGGGTCACGAGCGGGGTCTGGCGCGCGCTTTCCCCGAGATTGTCGAGGCATCGCGCGCGTGCCGGTTTGGCGATTGCACGCATGTCCATGAGCCGGGCTGCGCCGTTCGCGAGGCCGAGGACGCCGGGCAGATCGATAGCCTGCGTCTGGAAACGTTCCAAAACCTGGCGTCATCCATGCGCGTGAGCGCTCAAATGCTCGATCCCGATGTCCATCTGTAATTGATTTTTCCTATGACAGCCGTCTCCCAACTGTTCGGGAGACGGCTTTTTTGCTGCGGAAAAGCCTCGAAACATGCAGTTTGCTGATGTGCCGACCAAAACCTTGCCACGAGCTTGACGGGCTGGTCAGCTTTTGGTCAGCGATTGGTTTGACATCGAAAACCAAGATCGCGATTGCGCCGCTTTGCGCTCTGACCGCCCAGACAATGGTGGTACGGGCATTCGCCCGGCACTGCCATGAGAGGAGCGGCCGTGAACAAGAGCAAGCGCATCGCCATCAGTCTGGTCACGGGCGTGCTCGCTGCTCTGCTTTGCATGGTTTACGGCTCGTCGATCCGCTCGCAAGCCGAACAGGTCCAGGCTGAGACCTTGGCCAAGTACGGTGGCGATCGCGTCGAGGTATGCGTCGCGGCGCGCGATATCGATGTGGGCGAGACCCTCGATGAGACCAATGTCATAACCCAGGAATGGCTGACGAGTCTGCTGCCGCGTGACGCGGCGACCGAGCTGCGCCAGGTGCGCGGCGACGTGACGACTTCGCGTATTCCCAAAAACGCCGTGATCTGCAATGTCTACACCAAGGCCGAGAGCCGCAAGCTCGAGGTGCCTAAGGGCAAGGTCGCCGTTTCGGTGGCGGTCGATGCCGAGCACTCGGTCGGCGGTGCTACGGGCGTGGGCAGCTACGTGGATGTGTATGTGCAAAAAGACGGCGTAACCGATCGGCTGTGCGGCGCGCACGTGATCGATACCAGTGAGGATTCCGGTGCCACGCGCGAGGGCAAGATCGAATGGGTGACGCTGGCGGCTGACCCCGAAGACGTCAAGGAACTGCTGGGAGCCTCGGGCAAGGGAACGGTCAGCTTGACGATTCCCGCCACGGCGCGCGGCAAAAAGAGCGGAGGCGACGAGTGATGAAGGCAATCTGGCTTGCGTGCTGCGCGTGCGGCGATTACGGACTGTTGCAGCGGGAAGTCGAGGGCCGTGATGTGGGTGCACAGGTGCTTCGCGTGGGTGACCTGGACGGGCTGGTTTCCATGGCGCGGGCGTTTCCGTCGCGCCGCGGGGCTGCCATCATCGCGGCGTCTCTGTTTGATACCGAAGATGTGCGCAAGACTGTTGCGCGCCTGACGGCCGAAGGCCGCGTGAGTCGCGTGGTCGTGTTGATAGAAGCGCTCGATCCGTCGGATATCGAGGGGCTGTTTCGCGCGGGGGCGACCGAGGTCATCGCTGCACACAGTATATGCGGCAACGGGCGCGCGGGCGAGGGAGCGGTTGATTCCGATCGGCGCATGACGATTGAGCCCGATGCTTTTGTTGATAGGGAACCCGGGGCGCCTCGCGCTACAAGAGGCCCGCGTGTTGATGATTATGGAAAAGCGGAAGCCGAGCATGGTCGGCGCCCCCGGAACCCCCTTGTATACGATGACGCTGGAGGGCCGGCGCAGCATGCTGGCGACTCCCCGGCAGTAGATATGGGATACGTGCACGGCGTGAATCTGGCGGATGAACTCGACGAAGTTGAGGGCCTTGCCGGGTGCGGCGAGTTGTCGCTGATGCAGCATGAGCAGATTGCGCAGAACGAGCCTGCCTCGCAGACCGAACAAGCAGCCATGCCGGCTTGGACGCAGCACGTGGTTGCGGCGGGGGAGACGGGGACGCTGTCACCGACGCCCGCCCCGCCGCCTCCGATGCCGCCGGCAGACGCTACCGCTCCGCCGCATCGAGCTCCAGTCATCTGCGCTATTTCGGGTTCGGGCGGTTGCGGCAAGTCGACGATCGTTGCCACCATGGCACACACATCGTCGCTGTTGGGCTTGCGTGCCGCCGTGCTCGACCTGGACCTGATGTTTGGAAACCTTTACGACTTGTTAGGCGTCGATGCTCCGCGCGATATGGCGGCACTTATCGAGCCGTCGGCGGCGGGCATGCTCACCGAGCCGGATATCGTAGCCGCTTCGATGCGCGTGGCGCCGGGCGTTACGCTCTGGGGTCCCGTCGCGGCGCCCGAGCAAGCCGAGCTCATGGCACGTCCGGTGGAGCTACTGCTTGATGTTCTGCGTCGCGAATCCGACGTGGTCTTTATCGATACCTCGGTCTTTTGGGGCGACGCCGTGGCGGCTGCGGTGGCGGCGAGCGACCGTTGCCTGGTCGTTGGCGATGCGGCGGTGTCGTCCGCGGCATCGGCATCGCGCGTCATTGAACTGGCAGGTCGAGTAGGTGTGCCGCGCACGCGCATGAGCGCCGTGTTCAACCGGTTCGGTGCGCGCGGGGCAGACGAGGACGTCGCCATGCGCTTTGAGATTGCCTGTGCGTTAAGCTCCAAGATTCGTATCGCCGATGGCGGGCAGGATCTCGCCGCGCTCATGGCGTTTGGGCGCGCTGACGAGGCAGTGGGGCAGACCAGCGCTTTTGCGACTAGCGTGCGCGAGGCCACGCGCGAGATGCTCGTGGAACTGGGGTGCGCCGTCGGCCCTTGGAGCGATATGGTCGCCGACCGTGCAACGCGCACCGAACGCCCGCGTATCCGCCTTCCCTGGTCGCGCGAGGGTGATCAGCGATGAGCCTGCAAACGAGGATTAAGGCTGCCGGCGCTGCGGCGGCGGCAGCGCCTGTAGATGCGGGGCGTCGCCGCGCCGTGAAACGACGCGCCAAGCGCGCCGTGATGGACCGCATGGGTTACGACGAAGTGGCGCGTATCAGCGCCTATATCGACCCGGCACTTGCCCGCTCGGAATTGCGTCCTGCGGTGGAGGCGGCGCTCAATGTTGAGGAGCCGACCGATCTCGCGACGCCCGAGCGCGAGACTATCATCGACGAGATTTTGGATGACGTGGTGGGCTTGGGGCCGTTGCAGCCGCTCATCGAGGACGACACCGTTACCGAGATCATGATCAACGGCTGCCGCTCGGCTTTCTTTGAACGCGGCGGCGTCTTGTACCCCATCGAGCATGCGTTTGAGGATGATGAGCAGATCCGTGTGCTTATCGACCGCATTATCTCGCCACTTGGCCGCCGTATCGACGAGCGCAGCCCCATCGTCAACGCCCGCCTCAAAACGGGCTATCGCGTCAACGCGGTGATTCCGCCTGTGGCGATTGACGGACCGATTCTCACCATCCGAAAGTTCTCGGACCGTATCTGCTCGCTGGACGAGCTCGTGGGGTTGGGATCGCTGCCGCTTTGGTATGCGCAGCTGCTGTCGTGTGCGGTGTCGCTGCGACAGGACCTGGCGGTTGCGGGAGGCACGGGATCTGGTAAGACCACCCTGCTCAACGCGTTGTCATGTGAGATTTCCACCGGCGAGCGCATCGTGACGATCGAGGACTCTGCCGAGCTCAAGTTTGCGCATCATCCGCACGTGGTGCGCCTAGAGGCGCGCGAGGCTTCAATTGAGGGCGAGGGCGCGGTGACGATCCGCGACCTGGTGACTAATGCCCTGCGCATGCGCCCCGACCGCATCGTGGTGGGCGAGGTGCGCGGTGCCGAGTGCTGCGACATGTTGCAGGCCATGAACACGGGCCACGACGGGTCGCTCACCACGCTTCATGCGGGTTCAGAACAGGAGACCGTGGTGCGTCTGACGTTGCTTGCACGTTATGGCATCGATCTGCCGAGCGAGCTCATCGAGGAGCAGATTGCCATGGCACTCGACGGTATCGTGATGTCCGAGCGCCACGCCGATGGCAGGCGCTTCGTCTCCTCGTATTCGGGGGTGCGACGCGCCGCATCGGGCGGCGTAGAGCTCGAGCGCTATGTGACGTTCGATGCCGCCGAGCGCACCTGGACGCTTGACCGCGAGCCGCCGTT
This sequence comes from Collinsella sp. AM43-1, assembly GCF_003467925.1. Classification (NCBI taxonomy): domain Bacteria; kingdom Bacillati; phylum Actinomycetota; class Coriobacteriia; order Coriobacteriales; family Coriobacteriaceae; genus Collinsella; species Collinsella sp. AM43-1. The sequence goes on from NZ_QSFR01000002.1 coordinate 47,280, forward strand.
TATCGCAGAAGGCCTGCGGTCGGGGACGCTCACACAAGAGGAGGTGGACGAATGGAGATCACTGTGCCCCTCGTCGTAGGGGGCTTGGCAGGGCTTTCTGTCGCGACGGCGTGCGGGGCGGAACCTCGTGTGCCGCAGGTACCGCCGGCGGAGCTGGCACGTCAGGCGCTCGAGACGGTGGCAGAGAAGCTGCCGCGTGAGCTGGTGGAAAACGATCTGCTGAAAAAGATCGCCCGTTCGTGGGCATCGCTGGCTCCGGCGCATCGCCTTGGCCTCGTGATCGAAGATGCTTCGGGACGTTTGGCGTTTCTGCTGCTATCGAGCGGTGTCTGCTGCGTTTTACTAACGATGGTGTCGTTATCGCCCCTCGGATTTGCCTTGGGACTTGTTGCTCCGTTTGCCGTTGGTGCCGCTCGGGATGGCTTTGAGAGCCGGCGCGAGCAACACGATGCAGAAGAGGCAATGCCCGAGGCGTTTACCGCACTTTCCATGTCGCTTGCCTCGGGACATTCGCTGGCCCAGGGCATGCGCTTTGTGGGCGCTCATGCGCAAGAGCCAGTGCATACCGAGTTTTTGCGGGTGGCGGCGGCGATCGATTGCGGCATCTCGGCGACCGACGCGCTCGATGACTTGCTCGTGCGTATCGACGCCCCCGGTCTTTCGCTTGCGACCTTGGCGCTTAAGGTGTCTCAGCGCACCGGCGCTCCGCTTGCCGACTTACTGTCCGAGGCGTCGAGCATGGTGGGGGAGCGCATTGAGCTCAAGCGCCGCCTGGATGTTAAGACGTCGCAGGCCCGCATGTCTGCGCATATGGTCGCGGCGATGCCGGCGGGCATGTGCGCGGTGTTGGCGCTGCTTTCGGCAGATTTTCGTCGCGGTCTTGCGACGCCTGCCGGCGCGGGCGCTGTGGTGCTGGGTCTTGCCCTCAACGCCGTTGCCCTGGTGGTTATCCGGCGCATTATGCGGGTGGAGCTATGAGCGCCCCGGTTGCAGTTGCGGCTTGCCTGTGCGCCCTGAGTGTATTTGTCGCGACGGGTTTGGATCGGGCGGATGCACGCAAGATCGCAGGGGCCTGCAAGCGCGAGGCGGTGCTGGTCGCTGCCGCGGGTCGCTCGGTGGTCGATGCTCTGACCGCGCGAGTGAAGGGCGCGGTTGGAGCGGGCGGCCCGGCGCGAGTGTCGCTCGGCGAAGTGTCCGAGATGATCGATGTTGTGCGCTTGGGTCTTTCGGCCGGTCTTTCGTTTGATGCGGCGCTTGAGATTTTCTGCGCCAACCGCCGGTCAATGCTGGCTCTTCGCCTTGAGCGCGCCTGCATGGCGTGGCAGGTGGGCGTGGGCACGCGTGAGGACGAGTTGTTGGCCGCCGCGCGCGACCTGGACGTGCGAGCGCTCGAGACCTTTGCCATCACGGTGGGGCAGGCGCTCGCCCTGGGTGCCCCACTTGCCGAGACACTGGCCGCTCAAAGTCGCGAGATCCGTGCGGCTCATCGCGCCGCGGTCGAGCGCGAGATCGAGCGTGCGCCCGTCAAGCTGCTGATTCCCACCGGCACGCTCATCTTGCCGGCGTTGCTTCTGTCCATATTGGGCCCGCTGCTGGGAGCAGGCGGGATGACGTAGGGAGGAATACATGAACACGATGACTGACGCTGCTGGCAAGGTCCAGGGCTGGGCGTTTTGCCGGGCGGCACATGTTCGTCAGCGCGCCAAGGAACTATTGCAGGAGGAGAGTGCACAGGGTACCACCGAGTATGCCATCTTGGTCGGCGTGCTCGTGGTGATCGCGATTATCGCCATCGTCGCATTTAAGGGCAAGGTCCAAGATCTATGGAACGCTATCAGCGAGGGCATCAACAGCCTGTAGAGGGCGAACGCCCCGTCGGGGTGCTGCTGGTGTTTGCTTGCCTGACCGTGGCGATAGCGGCGGTGCTTTGGGGGCTTAACGCCGCGCGGCAGCAGCGTCCTGGGACCGCCTCCGATTTGGGCTCAGATTCGGCGGTGGCGTCTCAAAAAGATGAGATGCGAGATGCGGACGATTCGGATGTCGCTGTCACGGCGCAAACCTTTCTGCGGACGCTCGACAAGCGGTCTGGCACTGCGACGGATTCGCCTGAGGGCAACGCGATTGCGGTCCGACTTGCATGGTCCGAGGACCGACCGATGACCGAAGCGGCGGCGGATATGCTGCGTGCCTATCGCGAGGTACCCACGGCGCAACTTGCTCTGAGCGGCTATCTCGACATCAAGGGAAACGTGTGGGGCGCCATCGTACGCGACGGACGCGGCTGGGTCGATATGGTGACAATTGCCGCGGATGCTGGCGATGCTTCGTGTCGTCTGCGCGCCGTGCGCCTGAGCCCGCAGGCAACGGACCCAAAGGAGGGATCGTGAAATGCATGATGTCCTGCGTGAGGAATCTGCCCAGGCGACGGTCGAATACGCCATCGTCACGGTGGCGCTGTTATCGATCGTGCTGGCGATCGCGGGGCTTTGGCGTGCCGGCACCGATGGGCGCTTGGCGGCGCTGGTTGAGCGGGCGGCATCCCATGGCGTTGCCTCGACGTCGGTTATCGACGCCGCTGCGGCCGCTAAGGACATCGCGTTGTATTGATGCCGCGCGCGAGGACCGGGCGCAGTCTACGGTCGAGGCCGCTTTTTTGCTGCCGACGTTTCTGACACTCATCCTTCTCGCGCTGCAACCGGTGTGCCTGCTCTATACGCGCGCGGTCATGGAGTCTGCCGCCGCCGAGACCGCGCGGCTCATGACCACGACGACGGCGGAGGACGACGATCTTAAGGAGTTCACCCGCCGCCGACTTGCCGCAGTGCCCAACGTTTCGATCTTTCATGCCGGCGGGCCGTTGTCGTGGGATATCGAGCTTGGCCGGGCCGGTGCGGGTGGCGTCTCGTCCGTGTCCGTTTCCGGCGAGGTCAAGCCGTTGCCTGTGATCGGTGCGTTTGCGCAGGCTATGGGTGGTACCGCCGAGGGCGGCTACGTTGAGCTCAAGGTCGATGTCTCGTATCAATCGCGTCCCGAATGGCTGGAGGGAGATTATGATTCGTGGATTGCTGCATGGGATTAGGCGCTGCCTGTTGCGGGTGACGCAAGGGTTTGCGGCCCGCCGTCGACCAGGCGCTCTCCGCAAACGAGGCGGCTTTATGGGTCGAGCCGGTATCGACCTGTTTATCGAAGACGGTGCCTACACCACGCTCTCCTCTGCGGTGGTCATCTTGGTGGTGCTCACATTGTTGTTTTCGTCGACCGCGGCGATATGGAGCATGTCGCGTGCCGGGGACGCCCAGGTGGCGGCCGATAGCGGCGCGCTGGCGGGTGCCAACGTAGTGTCGTCCTATCACACGGCTGCCACGGTGGTTGATGCGAGTATCTTGAGTCTGGGGCTGGCGGGGTTTGCCACGATCGGGACGGGCCTGGTCGCCATCCTCATCCCGGGTGCCGAGCCGGTTGCCGGCAATATGGTCGACACCGGGATCGAGATCATTAAAACGCGCAACAAGTTTGCCAAAAGCGCATCGGAAGGCTTACAGAAAATCGAGACGGCTCTGCCGTATCTGATCGCCGCGCGTGCCACGCAGGCGGTGTCGGCGCAGGATACCGATAGTGTGACCTATACCGGTACGGCGCTTGCCGTGCCCAGGACATCCGAGTCTGACTTCGCTGCGCTCGAGGGGTCCGAGATCTCGACCGATGCCATTAAAGACACATCAGATGATTTAGAGTGTGCGGCCGAGGAGCTGCGGAAGGCTTCTGAGGACACGGCGAAGGCTAAAGAGCGTGCTTGGCTGGCGGATTGTGGTGGGTCTGACAAGGGCTCGGTCGGCAGCTGTTCTTGCATGTGGGAGCGTGCGAAAAGCCTAACGGATCTCTCCGGTGTTCAAAATCCGCATTACTCATCGAGCGTTACGTGGGAGCCCCAAGTTGCCCTTGATCGCGCGAAGGACTACTACCATTGGCGTCTGACAAATGAGAAGCCCCACGGCTCGAGTGTCGAGATGAAGGCAGAGTCTGCGGCGCGTAAGGCGTTTTATACCTATGCGAGCGCGGAGGTCGATCGGGCACATATAACCGAGAACGGAGACAGGGTTTCCTCCTATATTCCGCTGCTGCCGCGCAACTCTGATGAGGTTCGGGCGACGGAACTCTATACCGATGCGGTGTGGCCGACTAGCGTGAACGATGACAAGGCGTATCTGCATTACGGGACGACCTGCCCTAACTATAAGAAAGGGACGCCGAGCGGATTTGCTTCGGTTGCCGATTACGATGGACAGGATAAATGCAGCAAATGCCATTTTGGCGTTTTGTCGCTTGGTGCTGTTGCGGCGCCTTCAACCTCTATCGAAAACGGCTTCGAATATCACTTCGACGAGTTCAAAAAGGCCTTGGAGGAATACGTCAAATGTCGGAACAAAGAGCTTGAGCTCATGCGTCAGACCGAGGATGAGGCCGACCGTGCGAGCAATGCGTTTGACCAGGCCATTAAAGCGCTTTCGGGCGAGCGTCCGCGTATCGCTCCGCCCGGTCGCAACGGCGTGGTTGCCTTTGCGGTTTCGGGTGCCATCTCGAGCCCCGATGAGCTCAACTCTTCGTTTAACACGGCAGTCAGGCTTGGCGATCGCGGTGCCATCTCTGCCGCGGTGCTGGCGCCCGATGAGGCGACGGCGCAAAACAACGTGCTTTCGCGATTTTTCTCGACATTGAAGGAACGCTCGGGTGGCGTTGCCGGCGTACTCGATGGCGTCATGGATGTCTGGGGACGGCTGCTTGTGGGATACGGAGACATCCAAGGTTCGGCCGACGAACTTATGGACGAGATGATTAAAGGCCTAGGAGGGGGCAGCGGCGCGTTGGGCTCCATCGCATCGTGGCTCGGCGATACCGTTTCGGCGTCCGTGGCGGCGCTGGGTTTGGAACCGTGCGACTTGCGCCTGCGAAAGCCGGTGCTGACTGATTCCGCCAACGTCATTAAGAGCCCGGGGTCTGACATTGCTGGTCTCTCTCAAGCGCAAGACAAACTGCGAAGTATTCCGTTGGGCGTGACCGATCCCAAGGCGCTTTGCGAGGCGTTGGAATATCAAGTCGAACGCACCATCAGCGGTACGGTGTTCACGCTTGCGGAGATTCCTCTGCCCGGCGGCGGCTCCATCCCGCTCACCGTCGATGTCGCCACGCTGGTTGGCGCTCTGGGCGGTGGGTCGTAATGAGTATCCGCATGCGTCTGCGCGAGGAGCGCGCCCAAGCGACGGTGGAGATAGCAGTGGTTACGCCCGTTTTGCTGGTGCTGGCACTCATCGTATACAACGTCATGATCTATGCCAGCGCTGTCGCGCGCTTCGACCGCGTGGTGCCCGACATCGTGTTGGCGCACGCCGTGGCGCCGAGCGGGGAGGGCGACGAAAGCTCTGTCGATGCCTCGGCGACGGTCCGGACTCAAATTCTGAATGCCATGGAGGGCTATGACTTGCAGATCGAAGTGTCGAGCGAGCAAGGCGCGGAGGCATCGGATGGTGGCCTGCTCTCCCTATCCGGTACGTTTAGGACCTACACCTGCACCATGCACTATGAGCCGTGGCCGACTTCTCTCAGCATCGCTGGCGTTCCGCTGGGGGCGCCGACAACGTTGTCGCACGAGCGCGCGGTGACGGTCGATCCATGGCGTCCGGGGGTGGTCATGTGACCGCGGTCTCGTCCTACATCGCCTACGCGCGGGCACTCAATAGGCTGGGCTGGACGCCGGCCGAGTTTGCGGTGGCGGAGTCGTTTGCCGTGCGCCTGCGCGGCATGCTGGGACGGTGTCCGGTTGCCGCCAACGGTCTGCCGCTCGTCATGGCATTTCCACGCTGCTCTTCGGTCCATACGTGTTTTATGGCCTATCCCATCGATATCGCCTTTATCGATGCACGTGGCTATGTCCTCGTATGCTACGAAAACGTACGTCCCTGGCGTATGTGCTCCTGCCCCGGCGCCTGGGCCGTACTAGAGCGTCCTTCAATCATTGTTTCGACCCCTGCTCTCCAACGCGTGCCGGCTTAAGAATTGGCGACAGCGGACTTTCGTCATACGAAATTGGGTAAGATGGAGGAGAAGATGCATGGATGTTGAGATCCATCCCAACGCTAAAAAGCACCTGACGGAAAAGCAGGTGCTTAGCGCTTGGCTTGCGGTTACTGAGTGCATTCGTCGCGAGCCGAAGGACGAGCCGCCGAGATGGCTTGCGATTGGATGGCTCCCAGACGGACGAAGCGTGGAGCTTGTCGCGGTCGAGCTTGTCCGTGGGGGCTTATCATTCATGCCTTGTCTCCAGTCCAGAAGAAATTTTGGCAGGAGATTGAACGGGCTCGGCAAAGGGGTCGATGATGGGCAAGACGTATACGGCCGCTAATGGTCAGGTTGTAACGGATGAAATGATTGACGCGTGGTGCGAGTCGTACGAGCGCGGAGAGTTTCCGGATGGCGAACACACCGTTGGTGGGATCGTGCATGGACGGCCCCCACTCTCAGGTGAGGGGACGGCAACGCTGTCGGTCAAGATTCCTCTGGGAATGAAGGAGGCCATTCGTCGACGGGCGGCTGCCGAGGGGATGACGCCAAGTGAGTTTGCCCGTGCGGCTCTGAGCGAAAAACTTCTTGCTGCCGGCTGATGCCTCTGACGTGCCGATTTAAAGAACCGAGGCTGTGCTCAAAAACTTTTTTGAAATTCTCGGTTGACCGGAACGCGTCCTTGGTTATACTAATCAAGCCTTGAAACAAGGCACACCTCAAATGGCTGGGTAGCTCAGTTGGTAGAGCAGAGGACTGAAAATCCTCGTGTCAGGGGTTCGATTCCCTTCCCCGCCACCTTGAATTGACTAGGACCTCTGCAAAGGGGTCCTTTTCTTTTATGTAGCCCTCGCACGGAATCGAACCCCGTGAGGGCGCGGAGCTGAGTAAACGCGTAAGCGTTTGCCAGCGCAGCTCGCAAGGCGCGTAAGCGCCGCAGCGGTCCGTCCGCGCAGCGCGCGGACGCGATTCCCTTCCCCGCCACCTTGAATTGACTAGGACCTCTGTAAAGGGGTCCTTTTCTTTTATGTAGGGTTCTGCGGAAACTGCGTCCCAGATCCTGCGCTCAGAACGGGATGCATTTTCCGGTTGGGCCTGCTAACGGAAAATGCGCCCCATTATTGAGCGATAGAACGGGACACACTTTCCGGTGCCTGCCTCCGGCGCGCGTACACACCTCGTCGCACCATTCCGAGTCCGTCTGCTCCCAGACATTCCTCCCACTTTCGCGTCACTTTGCAGACCGTTCGGTCGCCTGTCCGCACACGCGGGTATACTCAAAACGATACTTATCCTACGCAATACGATGCGGGTTCGACCTGCATGATCCGAAGGGGGCAGTGATGGAGAGGATACTCGGCGTTAATCTCTCTGGCTGGTTTATTCCCGAGCCTTGGGTGACCCCGTCGCTGTACGCGGCGACCGGTGCATCCAACGCGGCTGAGCTACAGGAGGCCATGGGTACCGCCGCCTATAACGAGCGCATGCGCCGCCATTACGAGACGTTTGTGAGCGAGGACGATTTTCGCCGCATGGCGCAGATCGGTCTCAATGCCGTGCGTCTGCCGGTGCCCTGGTATGCCTTTGGCTCACAGGAGTCCGATGCCTCCTACATATCGGTTGTCGATTACATCGACCGCGCAATTGAGTGGGCTGCCAAGTACGACATCCGCGTGCTGCTCGATCTGGCAACCGTGCCCGGTGGCCAGGGCGATTCCAACGATTCGCCCACCACGCCGGAGGCTGTTGCCGAGTGGCATTCGTCCACCAACGGCCGTCATGTCGCACTCGACGTGCTCGAGCGCTTGGCCGATCGCTATGGCGAGGCCGAGAGCCTGCTGGGCATTGAGCTGCTGGACACGCCGCAGATGAGCGTTCGCAAGAGCCTCTTCACCATGACGGATGGCATTCCTGCTCACTACCTGCGCAATTTCTATCGCGATGCCTACGAGCTCGTCCGTTCGTATATGCCCGAGGATAAGATCGTCGTCTTCTCGTCGTCGGGGCATCCCAGCGAGTGGAAGCATTTTATGCGCGGCGCCAAGTACAAGAACGTCTACATGGATCTTCACCTGTACCATTACCGCGACGAGTATGCGCTCGACATCACGAGCCCTCGCGGGCTGACGACGGCGATTTCGCGTAACAAGCGCGAGCTTAAAGAAGCGATTTCGACTGGGTTCCCCGTGCTGGTGGGCGAATGGTCGGGTGCGGCGATCTTTGCCAACTCGTCGGTTACGCCCGAGGGCCGCAATGCCTACGAGCGCGTGTTTATCGCCAACCAGCTGGCTTCGTTTGCGCCGGCTGCCGGTTGGTTCTTCCAAACGTGGAAGACCGAGAAGCGCATTGCAGCATGGGACGCTCGCGCGGCGCTCGGTACGCTCGAACGCGGCATGATTGAATAGGTTGATATGACGCAAAACAGCGCCCACACGGGCAAACTCTATGTGGTCGGCACGCCCATCGGTAACCTGGGCGACCTGTCCCCGCGCGTTGGCGAGGCGTTTGCCGCCGCCGATGCCATTTGCTGCGAAGACACGCGTGTGACGTCAAAGCTGCTGATGCACCTGGGAATTTCCAAGCCGCTTGTCCGTTGCGACGAGAATGTGATCGCCAGCCGCGCCGCCGGCCTGGTCGACCGTCTGCTGGCGGGGGAGACCCTCGCCTTTGCCTCGGACGCCGGCATGCCGAGCGTGTCCGATCCCGGCCAGGCGCTGGTCGAGGCGGCACGTGAGGCCGATGTGCCCGTCGAAGTTATCCCCGGGCCCTCTGCTTGCGTCACGGCGCTCGTTTCGTCCGGCATTCCCTGTGAGCATTTTTTCTTCGAGGGCTTTTTGGGCCGAAAGCACGGCGACCGCGTGCGTCGTTTGCAGCGCCTTGCCGTGGTGCCCGGCGCACTCATCTTCTACGAGTCTCCACATCGCATCGTGGCGACGCTCGAGGCCGTGGCGGAGGTCTTTCCCCAGCGTGAGGTTGCCGTCTGCCGCGAACTCACCAAGCTGCACGAGGAGGTCTTGCGCGGGCCCGCCGCCCAGCTCGCCGAAGAGCTGCGTGCTCGCGGCGAGGTAAAGGGCGAGATTGCGCTGGTCATCGCGCCGCCGAGCGAGGACGAGGATGTCGGCATCGTGCCGGTTGGCGCCGCGGCAGCGGATCCCGATGAGGCCCTGCGCGAGGATATCCGCGCCGCGCTCGAGGAGGGGGAGCCCGCCTCTGCGGTGGCCAAGCGCCTGTCTCAGAAGTATTCGCGCCGCAAGCGCGATGTCTATGCCATGGTGCTCGATATGCAATAGATGGAGGATATCCAGCCCTTGCGCTAGAATCATCCCCTGTATGCAACGTTTTTCTGGAGGACAAACCCCATGGATCAAAGCAAGCCTTCGTTCTTTATCACGACGCCCATCTACTACGTCAACGCCGATCCGCACCTGGGCACGGCTTATTCCACCATCATCGCCGACGTTCAGGCTCGCTATCGCCGCTCCGCCGGCTATAACGTCAAGTTCCTGACCGGCATGGACGAGCACGGCGAGAAGGTCGCCGAGGCCGCAGCCAAGCATGGTATGACGCCGCAGGAGTGGACCGACAGCCAGGCCCCGCACTTCAAGGAGCTTTGGAGCAAGCTCGAGATTTCCAACGACGACTTCATCCGCACCACCGAGCCGCGCCAGCATCATGCCGTGCAGTACCTGTGGGAGCGCATGAAGGAGTCCGGTTACCTGTATAAGGGCAGCTACGACGGCTGGTATTGCGTGCCTGACGAGACCTACTTCACCGATACGCAGGTCCAGAAGGGCGACGAGGAGTACGGCAGCGTCGGCCAGCACCTGTGCCCCGACTGCCACCGTCCGCTTGAGCGCGTGCAGGAGGAGTCCTACTTCTTTAAGCTTTCCGCCTTCCAGGACAAGCTGCTCAAGCTCTATGACGAGCATCCTGACTTTGTCGAGCCTGCGTTCCGCATGAACGAGGTGCGCAGCTTTGTCGAGGGCGGCCTTAACGACCTTTCCGTGAGCCGCACGAGCTTTGACTGGGGCATTCAGGTCCCGTTTGACGAGGGCCACGTGACCTACGTGTGGTTCGATGCGCTGCTCAACTATATGACGGCCGTCGGCTACGGTGTCGATACCGACGAGGCGCGTGCCGAGCTGGCCTATCGCTGGCCCGCGCAGTTCCACATCGTGGGTAAGGACATCATCCGCTTCCACTGCGTCATTTGGCCCGCCATGCTCATGGCCATCGGCGAGGCCCTGCCCGAGCACGTTTTTGCCCACGGCTTCCTGACCGTGCGCAATGCCGAGACCGGCAAGGCCGAGAAGATGTCCAAGAGCCGCGGCAACGCTATCGCTCCGCAGGACGTTATCGACATGCTGGGCGTCGAGGGCTATCGCTACTACTTTATGACCGACGTCGTCCCCGGCACCGACGGCGCCATCAGCTTCGATCGCATGGAGCAGGTCTACAACGCCGACCTGGCCAACAGCTGGGGCAACCTCATCTCGCGTTCGCTCAACATGAGCGGCAAGTACTTTGACGGCTGCGCGCCCGCCAAGCCCGCATCGTTCGATGCGTTCGACAACCCGCTGGCAAAGATCGCCGACGGCCTGGTCGAGCGCTACATGGCCAAGATGGACGTGCTCGATTACGGCGGAGCCAAGGACGAGGTTATGGAGCTCATCCACGCCGCCAACCACTACATCGAGGACTCCGAGCCTTGGGCGCTTGCCAAGGATGAGGCTAAGGCTGACGAGCTGGCATTTGTGATCTACAACCTGCTCGAGGCCATCCGCATTGCCGCTCACCTGCTGATGCCGCTCATGCCTCAGACCTCTGCCGAAGCCCTGCGCCGCCTGTCCTGCGAGGACGAGGCCGCGAGCGACGACCTCAAGGGCATTTGCGCTTGGGGCCTGCTTGCCGGTGGTCAGCCCGTCGAGAAGGGTGAGCCGCTGTTCCCGCGTCTGGGCTAAGACGCCGCGCGCCATATCGGCAATTTGCTGTTTAGATGTAAGGGCATGGCCGCAACGGTCCATGCCCTTTTGTTTCAAGACGCCGCCATCATGCTAAGGAGGCAACTATGACAACTTCGCCTTTGGCAAACCCCACGGCAACAAGGGAGCTGCTGGAGGAGTTTGGCCTTGCGACCAAGCATCGCCTGGGCCAGAACTTCCTGATCGACAACCATGTAATTGAGCGCATTTGCGAGCTTTCCGAGCTCACGGGCGATGAGCGCGTGCTCGAGGTTGGCCCGGGCGTTGGTACGCTCACGCTCGCGCTGCTGCAGGAGGCGGCGTGCGTCACGTCGATCGAGGCCGATCCCGAACTCGAACCGGTGCTCGATGCCCATGCCGCCGACTATGCCAACTTCCGCTTTATCATGGGCGACGCGCTCAAGGTGACGACGGGGCAGATTGAGCAGACTGCAGGCGGTGAGCCGACGGTATTTGTCGCGAACCTGCCCTATAACGTGGCGGCGACGATCATCCTGCAGTTCTTCCAGACGATGCCCGCGCTCAAGCGTGCCGTGGTCATGGTTCAAAAGGAGGTTGCCGATCGCATTGCCGCGGTGCCGGGTAACAAGACCTATGGCGGCTACACGGCAAAGCTCGGCCTGTATGCGCAGGTTACGGGTCGCTTTGAGGTGCCGCCACGTTGCTTTATGCCGGCACCGCACGTGGACTCGGCCGTCGTGCGTATCGACCGTGTTGACGGCGTGGCGCCCGAAGGACTCGATCGCGAGTTTGTGGCCCGCGTGATTGATGCTGCATTTGCTCAGCGCCGCAAGACCATCCGCAATTCCATGAGCGCCAACGGCTTTGCCAAGGACGTGCTCGACGCCGCCTTTGAGGCTTGCGGTATCGCACCCACCACGCGCGCAGAAACGCTTGATGTTGCCGACTTTATCCGCCTGGCTCAGGAGCTCATCCATGATGCCTAATGCCGAACGCGTGACGTTTACCAAGAAAAAGAAGACGGTTGCTTGTCCCGTGCCCTTGGCACCGCTTGCTGACACGCATGCGCATCTGCTTTCGTTTTGGGGGAAAGAAGTGCCCGAGACGCTCGTGCGCGCCAAAGCCGCGGGCGTCGACCTGTTGGTGACGATGCTCGACCCCATCGCCGACAAGCGCAGCGTGACGGACTATAGCGACTGGCTCGTGCGCGAAATTCTGCCGATGCGGGATATTCCGCAGATCAAGTATCTCGCTGGCGTTCACCCCTATGGCGCGCCGGATTATACCGATGACATTCACGCGCAGGTTGTTGCTGCGCTCGATGACCCTTTGTGCGCCGGTATCGGCGAGATCGGTCTGGACTACCACATGGATTACGACGACGACATCGCGCCGGCGCCCCACAGTGTGCAGATTGATTGCATGGCGCGTCAGCTCGAAGTTGCCGTGCGCCGCAATGTGCCGGTGGAGCTGCACCTGCGGCACGAGGACTCGGATGGGGAGCGCACCTCGCATATGGATGCGTACAACGTGCTGCGCGAGGTGGGTGTGCCTCAGGCCGGTTGCGTGCTGCACTGCTTTGGCGAGGACCGCGCCACGATGGAGCGCTTTGTGGAACTGGGCTGCTATATCGCCTATGGTGGTGCGGCCACCTTTAAGCGCAACGACGACGTGCGCGAGGCATTTGCGGCGACCCCGCTCGACCGCATTTTGTTCGAGACGGATTGCCCGTATATGGCGCCGGAGCCCATTCGCGGTCTTGAATGCGAGCCAGCAATGATCTCCATTACGGCAAACGCGCTGGTTAACGACCGTGTCGATCGCATTGGTGAGGACGCCGAAACAATCGCGCATGCCGCTTGGGAAAATGCCTGCAAACTTTTTCAAAAATAGTTCTTGCGTTCGCGGTGGCGCTCCGTTATTCTAATTCCTGCACGCGGGCGTGGCGGAATTGGCAGACGCGTACGGTTCAGGTCCGTATGGGGGCAACCCCATGAAGGTTCAAGTCCTTTCGCCCGCACCATTGATTGAAAGAGCTCCCAGCAATGGGAGCTTTTTTGTTATGGGCCCGTCGCAGGGACTTGAACCTGTGAAGGAGCGAGCGTAAAGAAAACGCGGAGCGTTTTTAGCGAGCTGGCGAGGACGCCGGCAGGCGGCCGATGCCGGTGCGGATCCGCGAAGCGGATACGCGGACGTCCTTTCGCCCGCACCATGGATTGAAAGAGCTCCCAGCAATGGGAGCTTTTTTGTTATGCACGATCTCCTTGGACGGGTATCCTAATGCCAACGTGTGCCTATCAGAGGAGAGACCATGCTGTTTTCCGGTATCATCGCCGCCCTTACCAGCCTTTTGATTCCCATCATCATCCTGTTGTTGCTGCTCCCCAACGCCTGCTACGTCGTTGAGCAGCAGCACGCTGTGATCATCGAGCGCTTGGGTAAGTTCAATCGTATCGTCAACGCGGGCTTCCACGTGAAGGTGCCCGTGATTGACCGCAAGGCCGCCACGGTGAGTCTGCGCACCATGAAAAATGGTTTTGGCATCGACGTTAAGACCCAGGACAACGTGACCATCGGCCTTGAGGTCTCCGCTCAGTACCACGTGAGCTACGACATGGGCGCCGGCCCGGCAGATTCGGGCATCTACAAGAGCTACTACATGCTGCAGGAGCCCGTCGACCAGATGCGTGACTTCATCACCGACGCCCTGCGCTCTTCGATTCCTGTCTACACACTCGATGAGGTCTTTGCCAAGAAGGATGACATCGCCAAGGATGTCAACGCTACCGTTTCCGAGCAGATGGCCGCCTACGGCTTCACCCTCGTGTCGACGCTCATCACCAAAATCGCACTGCCGACCGAGGTTGAGAACTCCATGAACGACATCAACGCCGCCCAGCGCAAGCGCGCTGCGGCACAGGAGCTCGCCGAGGCAGACCGCATCAAGCGCGTCACCGAGGCGACCGCCGAGGCTGAGGCGATGGAAAAGGCAGGCGAAGGCATCGCCAACCAGCGCAAAGCTATCGCGTTGGGCATCAAGGATTCGCTCGAGATTATCCAGGAGACAGGCGTTGGCAACGATGAGGCCAACCAGCTGTTCATGTTTACGCAGTGGACCGAGATGATGACGGAGTTCGCACGTACGGGCAAAAACTCGACGGTCGTGTTGCCGAGCGACTTCTCGCAGTCGGCCTCTATGTTCGAGCAGATGCTGGCTGCCGGCAAAGTTCAAAACGATTCGAAGGAGTAGGCGCGCGTGAAATACACCGTCGTTTGTGTTGGTAAGCTCAAGGAGCGCTTTTGGAAGGACGCGTGCGCTGAGTACACCAAGCGTCTGGGTGCCTATGCCAAGGTGGATATCCGCGAGGTGGCCGATATCGACCCGGCTAAGGCGGGCGGTGTGGATGCTGCGCGTGACAAGGAGGGGGCGGCGATTCTTGCTGCCTTGCCGTCTCGAGCGCATGTGATCTTGCTGGCCATTGAGGGCAAGGAGCGTTCGAGTGAGGAGCTCTCGGCGAGGCTCGACGATCTTATGCTGCGAGGTAGTAGCGACATTGCCTTTGTAATCGGCGGTTCGGACGGCGTGAGTGATGAGGTGCGCGCCCGCGCCGACGAGATGCTCAGCTTTGGGCGCATTACCTTGCCGCACAACCTGGCGCGCGTGGTGCTGCTGGAGCAGATCTACCGCGCCTGCAAGATTAGCCGTGGCGAGCCGTATCACAAGTAGGTCGGCAATACGAAACAATAGCGTGGGACAATGACTTTCGTTTTTGAGGAACGCATCTGAGAGGACTGTGTGATATGAAGATCGGATTTGTCGGTTTTGGCAATATGGCGAGTGCTATGGCCGATGGCTGGATTGCCGCCGGCGTGGCCGCGGGCGACATGTGCGCCTGCGCAGGCCGCTACGATGCTTTGGTCGAGCGTTGCGAGGTGCGCGGCATGGTCGCCTGCCACGATGCCGCCGAGGTTGTCGCCGCATCCGATATCGTGGTCGCTGCGGTCAAACCGTACATGATCGAGAAGGTATTCGCCCCGCTCAAGGATGCTCTTGCCAAAAAGGTCGTTCTGTCGGTTGCCTGGACCTGGGACAGTGCCAAGTGGGAGCAGGTCCTGCCGGGCGTCGCGCATATCTCGACGGTGCCCAACACGCCGGTTTCGGTGGGCGAGGGCGTCATCGCCTGCGAGAAGGCTTCGACGCTTAACGACGAGCAGCGTGCTGTGGTGCTCGACCTGCTCGGTAAGCTTGGCGCTGTCGTCGAGCTCGACACAAGCCTGCTGTTTGTGGGCGGCACGGTGGGTGGTTGCGCTCCGGCGTTTGTCGCCATGGCAATCGAGGCCCTGGGCGATGCGGCGGTCAAGCACGGTATCCCGCGTGCGGATGCTTATCGCATTGTGAGCCAGATGGTGCTGGGTACGGCAAAGCTGCAGCTTGCAACTGGCCAGCATCCTGCGGCGATGAAGGATGCCGTATGCTCGCCCGGCGGTGCCACCATCAAGGGCGTCGTTGCACTCGAGGACGCCGGCATGCGCAGCGCCCTGGTCAAGGCAATCGACGCAACCCTCCAGTAAAACCGACCAAAAAAGGGACAGTTTATTTTGGCAGGTTTTTCCTGCGGTTTTGTCCTTTTAGCGAAAAGCGCCTCGCAACTGGCTCAATTCCAGTTGCGAGGCGCTTGCGTTTGCCCAGATAAAACCGACCAAAATAAACCTGCCCCTTTTTGGCAGGTTAGTCCCAGAAGCTGTCTTCTTCGTCCTCGGACTTGGGGCCGCGGTCGACATACATCTTATGGGTGCGCTTCTCCATCACAAAGGCAATAATCGCAAACAGCAGGATGCCGCCGGCGAAAAGGATGGCAAAACCGGTGCGGGTGCCAAACAAAAAGGAAAAAACTGCGTCCATTGGGTGCCTTCTTGCGTAGTTGAGTTGGGTCGTAAACGCTCATAAGTATATACTTGCCCATACATGTACAAGGTTGCAACCTAAATGGAATGTATATCGCCGGAGGATCTAATGCTTGATATCAAGTTTGTTCGCGAGAACCCCGATGTCATCGATGTCGCCATGGCTAACCGCCAGACGTCTTGGGATCGCGAGAAGTTCTTTGAGCTCGACGACGAGCGTCGTGCCGTCATCACCGAGGTTGAGGAACTTCAAGCCACGCGCAATGCCGAGTCCAAGAAGATCGGCGCCCTGATGAAGGAGGGCAAGAAGGACGAGGCCGAGGCCGCCAAGGAGGCCGTGCGCGCCGTCAACGAGAAGATTGACGGTCTGGCCGAGCGCCGCACCGCCCTCGAGCAGGAGCAGTACGACTTCATGGCTCACCTGCCCAACATTCCCTGCGAGGCCACGCCGTACGGCAAGGACGAGGACGAGAACATCGAGCGCCGTCGTTGGGGCACCCCGCGCGAGTTCGACTTCGACTTTAAGCCGCACTGGGATCTGGGCACCGACCTCGACATCCTTGACTTCGAGCGCGGCAACAAGCTCTCCGGCAGCCGCTTCACCGTTCTCGGTGGCGCCGGCGCCCGTCTTGAGCGCGCCCTCATCAACTTCTTCCTCGATACGCACACCAGCCGTGGTTTTAAGGAGTGGTGGCCGCCCATCGTCGTCAAGCGTCAGACCATGTTCGGCACGGGCCAGCTGCCCAAGTTCGAGGACGACGCCTATCACGTCTCGGGCGACAACTTCCTGATCCCCACCGCCGAGGTCGTGCTCACCAACCTGCACGCCGGTGAGGTCCTCGACGCCGACACCCTGCCGCGCCGCTACACCGCCTTCACCCCCTGCTTCCGCGAGGAGGCCGGTTCCGCCGGTCGCGATACCCGTGGCATCATCCGTCAGCACGAGTTCGACAAGGTCGAGATGGTCAAGTTCGCTAAGCCGGAGGAGTCCGACGAGGAGCTCGAGAGCATGACCGCCGAGGCCGAGTACCTGCTGCAGCAGCTGGGCCTTCCGTATCGCGTGATTAGCCTGTGCACCGGCGACTTGGGCTTCTCTGCCCGTCAGACCTACGACATCGAGGTCTGGCTGCCGAGCTACAACGCCTACAAGGAGATCAGCTCCTGCTCCAACTGCGGTGACTTCCAGGCTCGCCGCGCCAACATCAAGTATCGCGACCCCGAGAACTTCAAGGGTTCGCGCTACCTGCACACCCTCAACGGTTCCGGCCTGCCGGCTGGCCGTACCATGGCTGCCATTCTGGAGAACTACCAGAACGCCGACGGCACCATCACGATCCCCGAGGTCCTGCGTCCCTACATGGGCGGCCTCGAGAAGATCGAGCCGGTCGCGTAACTTGGCTGCATAGGCGATAAGCAAGGGCGCTCCTTCGGGGGCGCCCTATTTCGTGCGCAGGTCCATACCATGCTGTGCGGACAGCTCAATAGAAAACACACGAACAACTGTTCTGTATGCAGCCATCTACCTGCTATGCTTTTGCTAAATAAGAGCGAGAGAAAGGGGACGCGATGGAGCTGTTTGATGATCGGGTGGTTTTGTTTGAGAGCGACGAGGGCGGGGAGTACCTGCTTGTGACGTGTGAGCCGTCTGGCATGGGTGGCCTGGTGGTTCGACAGACGAGCGAGGGGCCGTTGACGCAATGGTGCTACGAGGAGTCGCCTCATGTGGTTGAGACGTTTGTGGCGCACGAGGGGCTTGTGGCCCTAGAGCATTTCTATGGGGTCCAGACATCTAATCAGGTTGCTCGCATGTTGAGCATCTCGTTTGCCGATTATGATTGTGCCCAGCGGGTGAGATCGCTCCTGAGGGAACTTGATGCTAAGTTTGACGTGATCGAAAAGCCAATCGATCGTACGGGGAATGGCGGTATATGCGGAGCAGCATGACAAGACTGCGTTCCACAAAAAAGTTTGAAATTATGCTTGACTCCAATAAGCTAAAGTGGTTTTATATGTCTTGCGCTGCGGCGTTACCTCAGCTGGATAGAGGGTCTGACTACGAATCAGAACGTCATAGGTTCGAATCCTATACGCCGCACCATTTGAACTTAAAGCCTCCGGCGACGGGGGCTTTTCTTTTATGGCAACGCCGCATGGATTCGAACCTCGGTCGAGGCGCGAGCGTAAAGCGGACGCGGAGCGTCCGTAGCGAGCGGGCGAGCGCGCCGGCAGGCGGGCGAAGCCGGCGCGGATCCGCGCAGCGGATGCGCGGAATCCTATACGCCGCACCAATCGAACTTGAAGCCTCCGGCAACGGGGGCTTTTCTTTTATGGCAACACCGCATGGATTCGAACCTCGGTCGAGGCACGAACAACTTAATTATCACTCCGTAAAATTTTTTCTAATTGTCGCTTGACCCATCGGGGGCTCGCGTGCATAATAATCCGTGCGTTGCGGCGTTACCTCAGCTGGATAGAGGGTCTGACTACGAATCAGAACGTCATAGGTTCGAATCCTATACGCCGCACCAACTGAACTTTAAAGCCTCCGGTAACGGAGGCTTTTCTTATATGTCGACATACTTGAGGAGTTGCTTTCGCCGTGTTTGAAAGTATCGATTCGATCGACTGCATCAAATGAGTAAAAATCAAATTCGATAACTTTTTTTGAAAAAATGCTTGACCATTATTCAGTCCATGTGCATAATAATCAACAAGTCGCGGCGTTACCTCAGCTGGATAGAGGGTCTGACTACGAATCAGAACGTCATAGGTTCGAATCCTATACGCCGCACCATTTGAGATTAAAGCTCCCGGCAACGGGGGCTTTTCTTTTACGTAAACACCGCATGGATTCGAACCTCGGTCGAGGCGCGGGCGTAAAGAAAACGCGGAGCGTTTTTAGCCCGCGGGCGAGCACGCCGGCAGGCGGGCGAAGCCGGTGCGGATCCGCGCAGCGGATGCGCGGAATCCTATACGCCGCACCATTTGAGATTAAAGCTCCCGGCAACGGGGGCTTTTCTTTTGCGTCAGCTTGAGTGCTTTCGTCCAAAGGGACGATTTCCTGTCGACTCGTGTAAGATTCCGAGTAGATGTCGCGACTTATTCGCGACCACTCCTTCTTCAAGCGACCGATCAGGGTGATATTTCGTGGCAGAGCGTCCGACATACAAGCTCAGGTTTCTCGATCCCAAGAAGCGCTTTCCGGCGATGCCCGAGCAGCCTGCGGGACGCTCATATGGCGTAGTCTGGAAACTCTTTGGCGAGGATCAGCATGAATCTTGCTATGTCGTCGAATTCGTTGGCAAAAGTCATGTGTCGCTTTTGGGCTACGTAAGCGTTTCGGGCGAGGTGTACAAGGTGGACCGCCCCGTTAGCGAGACTCCGCTGCCCAACGATCCCGACATGGAACTGGTCCTTGACGAGTCGGACTCCGGTATTGGTGAGATTGTGGTTCGGGGAGCCAACGGCACAATGCGCGCGTGCGCGCGAACCGTCGGCTCTCCCGAAGGCCCCATGCGCGAGCAGTCCGACCACGAGACATGGAATTCGACCCGCTCCCTTCCTTACGGTGAGTTCATGGCATCGATGTTCCTGCGCTACGTGATATTCGCTGACTCCGAAAATACCATTGCGAGCACGGCGGACGCCGACGGACTCGACGAGGGTATGCAAAACGTTGTCGACAAGATCAAGCTCGTAAAGTTGCCCGAGCCGGTCGAGGTGTTTTTGGGCTTTAACACGGCACCGCTCCCTGATGCTATCGAGACGCTGCTTTACCGCATTGACCATGCCGAGAATCCGAGCGGTATCGAGCGCTATGCCGCCGCCCTTATGAGTGAAATTGACTTGCCCCGCTTGCGCACCATCGCCGCTAAGTCCGAGATGAGCCTGGCTCGCATCGATCGCTCAAAGCTTTTCTATCTCAATTTTGATCGCAGCCTGCTGGACCAGGACGAGATTGACATGCTGCTTGCCATCGAGTGCCGTCTTAACCGTCTCTCCGCCATCCTTGAGCACATCGGGGCCGGATTGGTCCCTGCGGCATCCTCGCCGAGCCTTGAGGGCTGCGCGCTCTTTGATGCGTGGCATATCGCCAAGACGACCAACGATGTTCCCCGACTGCTCGATACGGCCTCGAGCGATAACCCGTGGGGCAAACCGGGTACGGTGGCTTGCCAGCCGGGCGGTGAGTGGGATGTGCGTACCCGCTTCGCGCGTATTGTCGAGGCACTTAACGTGGTCACGCGGCTCGACTATACCTATCGGGCAAACGTTGCCGAGGGGATCATGCTCGTTCGGTTTGGGCAGTCTGTCGTTGATGCTATGCCACAACGTGAATACGACGCTCAAGATGACGCCTGGCGCGAGTTGGACGAGGACACGCGCGCGATCTGGGCTGCGGAGCACGATGCGCGCGTGGCGCTCACGCTTGCGGCAGCGTGTTTTGCCGCGGGCACCTGCATCACGCGCTGCTATGTGCAGATTGCTGCTCCCGACAGTGAGCAGGGCGAGTGCGTTGTCGCAACGTATTTCTTTGGGCGCGCGGCCTATCTGGCCGATTGCGTGCCTGTCGCCAAGGATCTTGAGAGCATGGACATGGACGATATGCCGTGCAAGCGTGTGCTTGAGGCATATGAGTCAACCGCTCCGGAGACGATTGAACCTGCGGAGGTTCATGCTCGTCCGCGTGATGACCATCGCATGCTGCCGCGGGCGCTGCGCGATCTACTGCTTGCCGATACGGCTGACGAGCTGGAGGTCATGGAAGAGGACGACGACCCATACGTGGCCCGTGTTGTTGAATTGCGCGAGCAGGCAAAAGTCGACCGTACAGGTGCTTTTGAAGGCTTTTCTCGTCTTGTTGAGGAGTTGGAGGCTAAGTGCGCCGTCGCCGAGCTTTTGGCGACAGGTCCGGCTCAAACGCAGTTTTGCGATAACCAGCTGGTGCGCATGGTGCTACCGGTGTTGGAAGAAGACCGCTCTGTGCGAATCCTTCGTGCGCCCGATGCGCTGTACTTTGCCCAGCACGAGATCTGCAGCTTTTACGCCGAGCAAGAGGACTTTGAACGAGCACTGCCCGAGGTGCGCCATCTTTACGATCTGGCGCGCTCGTCCATGCAGTCGCACTTTGCGCTCATCAACGTGCTTGCGCGTCTGGAGCGCTTTGACGAGATTATCGAGGTGGCGCGCCACGGCCTACGTATTGCCAGCGATCGTTCTGCAATCGGCTACCTGTTCTATCGCTTGGCGTTTGCCTATTGGAATTGCGATCAGCTCGACCTGGCGCTGGCTTGTTACCGTCTGGTGCCGCGCGGCGAGGAGTCGGGCAGCAGCGCGCTGGAAGAAATGCAGGGCCTTATGAACGAGATGGGCGTCAGCGAGCCTCCGACGTTCGAGGAAGCGGTCGAGACCATCCACAGGGCTGGACTAGAGCTGCCGCCAGTGTCCGCCGTGACGAATCAGCTGGCAGATGCCGCTGTGCAACTGGTCGACAACGGTTTCTTTTTCCTGGCGCGCGGTTGTATCTTCCAAATGTGGCGCACCATGGGCAACGACGAGCTCGGCTCCCTCAACCGCTCGCTGGGGTAGGCGAAGCTTTCAAGAAGGAAAGGCTGCTAGGCAATTAGAAAATTCCCTCTTGCCCAACTTCGACTATTTGGTTACTATAGAACGGCTGTTACGGAGAGCTGACCGAGAGGCCGAAGGTGCTCGCCTGCTAAGCGAGTATGCCCCAAAAGGGCATCTGGGGTTCGAATCCCCAGCTCTCCGCCAGTACGAATTTGAAGAAGGGTCCCATTTGGGGCCCTTTTTATTATCAAGAATGGCGGCTGGGGATTCGAACCCGAGAGGGCACGGGCGTTAAGCAAACGCGAAAGCGTTTGTAGCCCGTGGGCGAAAAGCCGCCAGGCTTTGAAGCCGGAGGGCATGCGCAGCATGCCCGGACATCCCCAGCTCTCCGCCAGTAAGACTTTAAAGAAGGGTTCCGAAAGGGACCCTTTTTTAGTTGAACCACGTTAGCTGGGGATTCGAACCTCAAAAAAAGAGGCATCCTTTCGGACGCCTCCCTTCAGTGGGCTTATTATTCTTGCGCACTACACCTCGGGCGCCTTGGCGACGGTCTCGCTTTCTGTCGTGAGCGGGCGGTTGTCGATGCGGCGGCCCAAGCGATCGAGCTTCACGAGTAGCCACTCAATGGGATTCGGCCCTGCGCCTTCCTCGTCGGCAACCAGGTCCATGACGGCGATCTTGGTGCCATCCTGCTTGAGCGTAACGCTGCCCACCTTGTCGCCCACATGCACCGTGCCCGAAAGATCGTCGTAGCTAACCTTTTCGGTCACCTCGCCGGCAAGGGAAAACACGGTCGCTTGCGCCGTAGGATCGGCGAGCGTGGCGTCGATCGTCTTATCCGTCCAGTCGGTTTGGCCAATGCGCGCCATAAGTGGGTTGCCGTTGGCGGTCTTTTCCTGCGTGTTGGCGATTGCAACCGTCACCTTGTGGCCGTAGTACCAGTTGGCAAGGGCGGCCGTGTCGGCAAAGCGCTGATCGGTGGTGCTGGAGTTCAAGACGACGGTGTAGGTCTCGTCTCCATCGCGGTTGTAGGCTCCCGTAAAGCAGTAGCCGGCATCGTCGGTAGTGCCGGTCTTGCCGCCGATATTGCCGTCCTGACCCAACAGCTCGTTGTGCGTATCCATGGAATGCGAATGGTCGGAACCGTCGGCGCCTGTGACCTCAATCCAGGAATCATCGCTCGCCACGATCTCGCGGAACGTGTCGTTCTTCATTGCCTCCTGCATCATCAGGGCCACATCGTGCGCAGTCGAGTGCATATCGCCGGCCCACTCGTCAAAATCCAGGCCGTGCGGATTCTCAAAGACCGTGCCGGTGCAGCCGAGCTTTTTAGCGCGCTCGTTCATGACCTTTACAAAGGTGGCCACGGCGTCCTTGGTCTTGGGGTCGATCTTTTTGCCCACGTGCTCGGCAAGTACGATGGCGGCATCGTTACCCGAGGGAATCATCAGGCCGCGCAGGGCCTGCTCCACCGTGAGCTCGTCGCCTTCGAGCAGACCGGCGGTCGAATTGCCCACGGTTGCCGCGGCGTTGCTCACCGTGACCTTCTCGTCCATCTTGCAGTTCTCGATGGCCAGGATTGCGGTCATGACCTTGGTAATTGAGGCGATCTTGACCTGCTCGTCGGCACTTCGGGCGTAATAGACGGAACCGTCCTTGCTCATGACGATGGCGTTGGTCGCATCGATATCGGGCAGATTATCGGCCGTGATGCCGCGGGCGTCGGCGGTCTTACCGCAAACGATATCAGTCGTGAGCACCTGGGCGTCGGCGATAGACGGCATACCGGCAGCAAGGGCGAGAGCGCAGGCAATGCCGGCGGTCAGTTGCGCGGAGCGCTTTGCAAGAGAACTAAGGGTCTTCACAGATTTCGCTTTCGACGGGATGGTCTCTTCAGAGTTCAAAGTATATCGTTTGCTGGCGCGGACAATCAGCGCGCGGGCGTGCGCGGCCCATGTCTGCGCCCGAACGGACACATAGGAGCTTAAGGTAGACTTAATCGCCCACGCTTGTTGTGTGTGGCGCGCGCTGCCTCGGGCATAATGGAGCGCGAGAGGAGCACGCATGAACGAGCGCATTTTGGTAGTTGATGACGAGAAGGCCATCGCCGACTTGGTTGGTATCTACCTTACAAAAGAGGGCTTTGATGTCCAGATTGCCTATAGCGGGGCCGATGCTGCCAAGGCAATCCTGGAGCAGGAGTTCGATCTGGCACTGTTGGATGTCATGCTGCCCGATATCGATGGCTTTGAGCTACTGCGTACGATCCGTTCCGGCCATACCTATCCTGTGATCATGCTGACGGCGCGCGATGCCCAGCAAGACAAGATCGAGGGCCTTTCGCTTGGCGCGGACGATTACGTGGTTAAGCCGTTCCGTCCGCTGGAGCTCATCGCGCGCGTGCACGCTCAGCTTCGCCGCTACACCAGCTACGGTAGCCGCTCGCAGGCGGCCGAGTCGCCGACCATCCAGCTCGACGGCCTGGAGATCAACCGCGATGCTCGTTCCGTAATGGTGGACGGTGCGCCGGTGCGCCTCACGCCCATCGAGTATTCCATCTTGCTGTATCTGGTCGAGCATCGCGGCAGTGTGGTGGCCGTGGAGGATCTGTTCCGCGCGGTGTGGAACGAGGATTTTATGCCCGGCTCCAACAATACGGTGATGGTGCACATTCGCCACCTGCGCGAAAAGATCGGTGACGACGCTCAAAAGCCGCGCTTTATCAAAAACGTCTGGGGCGTCGGCTACATAATCGAATAACGCCTTTGATGGTGGGGAAGTGGATATGACAAAAGACGATAGGCAGGCATTCGAGGTGCCCGATCGACTCTTTGAATACGTGAGGTCGGTCGTCGACAACCGCGCGCTTGCAACGGTGCTGCTCTTTTTGCTGAGCCTGCTGCTGATTGGCATCGATAACATCGCTGGAATCTTGGCGGTGCTGCTTGTCGGCTTTTTGCTGATCGATCGATTTGAAATCGTACGCCGCTGCGTGGTGATTGGCGGTGCCGCGTGGGCCATGACGTTGGCGATTGGCGCCATGGCACTCGGCGGCATCGAAGGGCCGGTGCTGTTCGATGCCGGCTTTGTATTCAACATGCTTGGCTTTGTGCTGGCGCTTGCCGTGTGCGTGCTGTTCTTTTGCGGCCGCGCCCTGTACTACCAGGGCTATGAGCAGGGCGAGCAGCATGCCGATTGTGTGCTGGCCGCTCGTATTCAAGATCGCCTGATCGATCACCCCGACACCTGGGACAACATCGACGGCGACTTCCTGGAGGTCGAGGGCGCACTCAACCGTGTGCGCGATCGCGAGCGCAAGGTGCAACAGGCCTTGCGTGACGAGTCTCATCGCAAGGACGATCTGGTCACGTACTTGGCACATGACCTACGCACCCCGCTTGCCAGTGTGGTGGGCTATCTTTCGCTGCTGCAAGAGGCTCCTGAGCTGCCGGTTGAGCAACGTGCGCACTTTACGGGCGTGGCGCTCGACAAGGCGCACCGGCTCGATGCACTCATCGAAGAGTTCTTCGATATCACGCGCTTTGACTTCCACGATATCGTGCTCACGCGCGGCTATGTTGATCTGGGGTTGCTGCTGGCTCAGGTGGCTGACGAGTTCTATCCCATCCTCAACGAGCAACATAAGGAAGCCCAGGTTGATATTCGCGAGGACCTGACGGTGCTCGTGGATGGCGATAAGATGGCCCGCGTGTTTAACAACATCATGAAAAACGCCGTCGCCTATAGCTATGAGGGCTCGACTATCACGATTGAGGCCAGGCGCCAAGACGATGGCGGCGTGCGCGTGCGCTTTATCAATCAGGGCGATCCTATCCCTGCGGCTAAGCTCAAGGTGATCTTTGAGAAGTTCTATCGCCTGGATGCGGCGCGTGCGACCAATCGCGGTGGTGCCGGTTTGGGCCTTGCTATTGCCAAGGAGATCATCGCGGCACACGGCGGTACCGTTGCATGTGAATCGACGCCCGAACACACGATATTCACCATCGAGCTGCCCGCCGCATAGCTAGCGTGCCCTTACAAACACTTGACAATGTGCTCACGTGCGTATGAGCCGCGATTCCTACTATCGATACTGCTGAATTGATATCGATATGGAGGTGTGCGGTATGACGGCTGCTGCGGCTGTGGAGCCCACGGAGCTTGAAGAACTCATGGAAGCGCAGGCCGAGGCCGCGCATGAGCGCGAGGTTGGGGATGCGACTCGCCCCACGGCAGAGGATCTTGCCGCCTCGCCGACGCGCATCGACGTCGAGGGCCTCGACCTGTTCTATGGCGACCACCATGCGCTCAAGGACGTGAATATCAAGATCCGCGATAAGCAGATCACCTCGTTCATCGGGCCTTCGGGCTGCGGAAAGTCCACGTTGCTGCGCTGCTTTAACCGCATGAACGACGGCATCAAGGATTGCCGCATCGAGGGCAAGATTGCGCTCGATGGTCAAGATATCCTGGGCGATTGCGACATCTGCCGTTTGCGCCAGCGCGTGGGCATGGTGTTCCAACGCCCCAACCCATTTCCCATGAGCATCTACGACAACGTCGCCTACGGTCCTCGCGGTATGGGTGTGCGCGACCGCGCCGTGCTCGATGAGCTGGTCGAGGACTCCCTGCGTCGCGCTGCCCTGTGGGACGAGGTCAAGGACAAGCTCAAAGAGTCGGGCCTGGGTCTTTCGGGTGGACAGCAGCAGCGCCTGTGCATCGCCCGCGCACTTGCCGTGCAGCCCGACATTCTGCTGATGGACGAGCCGACCTCGGCACTCGACCCTGTGTCGACGTTGGTGGTGGAGCAGCTGGCCTGCGAGCTCAAGGAGACCTGCACGCTGGTGGTCGTGACGCACAACATGCAGCAGGCCGCGCGTATTTCCGATTCGGTTGCGTTCTTTTTGCTGGGTGAGCTGGTGGAGCACGCGCCCACCGCGCAACTCTTCAAGAATCCGTCCGATCCGCGCACCGCGGATTATTTGACGGGGCGTTTTGGCTGACGCTGTCTTTTACAGGTGCCTTTAGGGTTAAGATGCGGTCATATCGGCCGCAAAGGGGTTCAACATGATCTATTACGTCGAGGACGATGACAACATCAGGGATTTGACAGTCTACGCGCTGCGCAAGCAGGGAATCGAGGCCGAGGGCTTTT
Source organism: Collinsella sp. AM43-1 (assembly GCF_003467925.1). Taxonomy (NCBI): domain Bacteria; kingdom Bacillati; phylum Actinomycetota; class Coriobacteriia; order Coriobacteriales; family Coriobacteriaceae; genus Collinsella; species Collinsella sp. AM43-1. Next base: position 73,905 of record NZ_QSFR01000002.1, read on the forward strand.
CGTGTGATGGCGAGTTTAAAGCTGCCGTGGCGCGACGGGTGCCCGATGCTGTGCTGCTCGATATCATGCTGCCCGACACCGATGGCTTGGCGATTATGCGTCGTCTGCGTGCCGATCGCCTGACGGCGACGGTGCCCATCATGATGCTTACCGCCAAGGACACCGAGCTCGACAAGGTGATGGCGCTCGATGGCGGTGCCGACGATTACCTGACTAAGCCGTTTTCGCTCATGGAGCTTGCGAGCCGCTGCCGCGCACTGCTGCGTCGCGGCGGCATGGTCAAGCAGGCGAGCGATGTGCTCAGCGTGGGCGACATCGTGCTCTCGCCCAGCCATCGCGAGGTGACCGTTGCCGGCGAGCCGCTTAAGCTCACCCTGCGCGAGTTCGACCTGCTCGAGTACCTCATGCGCAAGCCCGGCGTGGTCTTTACCCGCGAGTCGTTGCTGCAGAGCGTGTGGGGCTGGGACTTCGACGGCGGTTCGCGCACCGTTGACGTGCACGTGCAGACGCTTCGCCAAAAACTGGGCGAGCATGCCAGCGCCATCGAGACCGTGCGCGGCGTGGGTTATCGCCTGGCCGAGCCTTCTGCCGGTGATGGTGCCGAAGGCGACGACACCGCGGCCACCGCATCGGAGGAGTAACCCGTGGTCTTCGCCCCCCAGGGAAAACATACGCTGTCGCACCGCGTTTTTGTGACGATCTTTGTCTGCGCCATGGCGGTTATCGTGGCGTTTACGGTGCTGGGTGCGTTCTTTGTGCAAAACACTTTGGCGGATGCCACGAGTGCCAATCTGGCGCAGGAAACCGAGCTCATTGCTGCCGCTCTCGACGAGCAGCAGGAGCCCATTCCGTTCTTGCGAAGCTTCGATCGCGAGGATCTTCGTATCACGCTGATCAATAAGGACGGATCTGTTGCCTACGACAACGAGGCGTCGCCTTCCACACTGCCCAACCATGGCGATCGCCCCGAGGTCATCGAGGCCTTTGAGAGTGGTTCGGGTTCCGCGGAGCGCGCAAGCTCTACACTCGACGAGATTATGCTGTATCGCGCCGTCACCCTTGATAACGGCCAGGTCGTTCGCTTGGCGCAGGCCCAGCCTGGCGTTGCGGCGATTTTGCTGTCGATGCTGGCGCCGATGCTGCTTATCGCAGCAGCGGGTGCAGTACTCTCGTTTTTTATGGCGCGCCGTGAGTCCCGTGCCATCATCGCGCCGTTGCAAGAGGTGGATTTGGATCACCCACGCCGTAGCTATGAGCACGCCTATGCCGAGATGGTCCCCATGCTTGAGCGCATCGAGTCGCAGCGCCAGGAACTCAAGCGCCAAATGGCGGTGCTAGCGGACAACGACCGTATGCGCCGCGAGTTCACGGCGAATATCACCCATGAGCTCAAGACGCCGCTTACGGCGATTTCGGGCTATGCCGAGCTCATCGCAAATGGCATGGTCGAGGGCGAGGACGACCTGCGCAACTTTGGCGGTCGCATCTATCGTGAGGCGGGCCGCTTGGCAGCGCTTGTCAACGACATCCTTACGCTGTCTAACTTGGACGAGGCCGAACGTGCAACTGAAGGCGAGGCAGTGCCCATTGGGTCCACGGAGCCTATTGAGCTCTCGCGTGCGATCTACGCGGTTGAGCAGCGTCTTGAACAGGTCGCCCGTCAAGTGAATGTGACGATAAGTCATGAGACCAAGCCTGTGGTCATCGAAGGCGTGTCGCGCTTGGTCGACGAGCTCATCTATAATCTGGCAAGCAACGCCATCCGCTACAATCGGCCCGGCGGTACGGTTACGCTGCAGTGCGGCACCAACGACGAAGGCCATCCGTTCCTCGCTGTCGCCGACACGGGAATCGGTATCGCGCCTGAAGAACAGGGCAAGGTATTTGAGCGGTTCTATCGCGTGGACAAGAGTAGGTCCAAGGCACGCGGCGGAACCGGCCTGGGGCTTGCCATTGTCAAGCATGCGGCCCTGTATCATCACGCCACGCTTGATCTGTCGAGCGAGTTGGGCGTGGGAACCACCATTACGGTGACGTTTCCCATACAGCAGGACGAGCCATTCGCATAGCGATACAACACAGATATTGATGTAGACGCCGCATTTGACTTTCGGGTGCGGCGTTGTTGTGCAATTTTATGATTGCTTCCGACATTTTTACAGGAGAGCCTGTTTCTTATGTATAGAGTTTGGTCTCGGTAAAAAGATGCGATAACATACGGACAGTTTTGTCAATCCAAACTGGGGAAATGAAAGGCAAGCTGCATGACCCTTCTCGAACTGTTCCAGCTGCTGAAGAAGCACCTCAAGCTGGTCATCACCCTTCCGGTGGTCTGCGCGATCGCCATGGGCATCGTGTCCTTCGTTGCGATGGACAACACCTATACCGCGACGACGAGCATGTACATTCTCGCCAAGACCGACGATAGCGGTCAGATGAGCTACAACGATCTCTCGGCGAGCCAGATGCTTTCCAACGATATCGCCACGCTGCTGGATAGCGATAGCGTTAAGAGCGGCGCCGCCAAAGAACTGGGCCTCACCGATTTGGATGACTACAAGGTGTCTGTTTCCTCCGAGACCACCACGCGTGTCATTACGCTTTCGGTTACCGGCACCGATGCCAAGGAGACGGCTGAGGTCGCAAAGGCCATTGCCAGCTCGGTGAGTACGGTCGCTCAGAACGTCGGCGCTGCCCAGAGCATCAACGTTATCGACGAGGCTAAGACCCCCGAAGCCCCCAGCGGCCCCAAGCGCACGCTGTATATTGCCGTCGCGTTCCTCGCCGGTATCTTTATCGCAGTTGCCTATGTCGTTTTGGCAGACATGCTCAATACCCGCATCCGCGGTGCCGAAGAGGCAGAAGAGCTCCTGGGTATTCCCGTTGTTGGCCGAATTCCGGCTATGAAAGGTGGTAAATAGGCATGGCTAAGGCAAAGAACACCGATAAGCTCGTTGTGCAGAATGCCGCCAAGACCCTTCTGGCCAACATCCGCTTTGCGAGCGTGGACGACCCCATTCGCACCATCACCGTTACCTCCTCGATTCCCAACGAGGGCAAGTCTACGGTTTCCATTAATCTTGCTCAGGCAATCGCCACGAGCGGCAAGAGTGTCCTGCTGGTCGAGGCTGATATGCGTCGCAGGTCCCTTGCCGATATGCTCGGCGTCCGCTCCCGCGGCGGACTCTATGCAGTCCTGTCCGAGCAGGTTTCTATCGACCAGGCGATTGTCGAGACAGGTCAGAAGAATTTCTACTTCCTCGATGCCGAGCCGCATATTCCCAATCCTGCCGACATCATCGTCTCCCATCGCTTTGCCAAGCTGGTCAAGGCACTGTCTGCTAAGTTCCAGTACGTCATCTTCGATGCTCCTCCGGTCGGCACCTTCATCGATGCTGCCGAGATTGCCAGCCTGACCGACGGCGCGCTGTTCGTGGTGCGCGAGGACTTTACCAAGCGCGAAGAGGCGCTCAACGCTATCGCCCAGCTTAAGAAGTCCGAGAAGGTCAAGCTCATCGGTACCGTCATGAATTACTGTGAGACCGAGACCAGCGAGTACTATTATTCTTACTACACCAAGGACGGTAAGAAGGTTAAGAAGGGCTCCGACGATCAGGGCACTTCCAAAAAGGGCATCTTCACCAACCGAGCAAACGTTTAGTTGATTAAGGCTGACCTATGCGTGACATTCATTGCCATATCTTGCCGGGTGTAGACGACGGCGCCGCCGATCTCGAAGAGAGCTTGGCGATGCTCGAGGCTGCCAAGCGGGCCGGTGTAACCAGAATCGTTTGCACTCCTCACTGCCGTGATCCCTATTTTGATTACGACAAGATGTGGGATGCCTTTGAGCTGCTGCGCGATAACGCTGACGGTTTTCCGCTCCAGATGGGCTTCGAGGTCAACCATCGAAAGCTCGTTGAGCTTGGTATCGATGCCGCGGATCACTTGCATTTCGATGGGACCAACGAGTTTCTGCTCGAGCTTTCGACGCATGCCGATGCGTATGCGTTTAGAGAGTACGAGAACACGATTTACGATTTGCAGTGCCGTGGCTATCAGGTGATCATCGCTCATCCTGAGCGCTATCGTGCGGTTCAAAAGGATGTAAGCGTGGCGGAGCGCCTGGTCGATATGGGCTGCAAGCTGCAGGCTTCGGCGGACTTTATTGCCGGCGGTCGCTTTGGTCGCGAGAAAAAGCCGGCACAGCGCCTGTTCGATCAGAACCTGTACAGCTTCATCGCGAGCGATGCCCATAACGTGGGTCATTACGACTGTCTGGCGAAGGCTCGCGCGAAGTTTAGCGTGCGCGGAGCTCATTTTCGCTAAAATCTGTCCCTAACGTTCGCGTTGAATGAAAGGGCAGCTATGGATATCCAACTTAAGACGGGATGCTTTGACGACGCGGCGTTGGTGCGCCGCGTCGTTTTTATGGACGAGCAGGGCTACGAGAATGAGTTCGACGCTATCGACGAGGATCCGAACTGCATTCATGTGACACTCTATGTAGACGGCGAGCTTGCCGGCTGCTCGCGCGTGTTTCCCGAGGAACTGGAGTACGCGGCAGATGCCGAAGCCCCAGTTTTGCCGGCGTGCGACTTGGACGAAGGCGTCGCGGCGGGGGAGACCTACATTATGGGGCGCGTGGCCGTGCTGCCGAGCATGCGCCGTCGCGGTTTGGCGAGCAAGATTGTCGAGGCCAGTGATACGTGCGCGCGTGATGCCGGCTCCAAGCTCATTAAGCTGCACGCGCAGGAATACGTGCTACCACTCTATGCCAAGGCGGGTTACACGCAGATTGCCCCGGTGGACTACGAAGACGAGGGCCAGCCCCATGTTTGGATGGCCAAGCGCGTAGATGGCAGATAGGGACGTTCCTTTCCTGCCGGCAGTCGGGGACACTCCTTGGCAATTGGTGCATCAGAGCGTTTGGACATACAGTTTTTCGATTCCGTATGTATATATGCGCGCTAATGGGTTATAAAATCTAAGTCTGAACATAGCAGGTCTGCAATGCGGCTCGGGCAACCGGGCCGTTTTTGCGGACGGGGGTAGCGCGAAAGGACTGCACATGCGTCAATTTAAGACCGAGAGCAAAAAACTGCTCGACCTCATGATCAACTCCATCTACACCAATAAGGAAATCTTCCTGCGCGAGCTTATCTCTAACGCGAGCGACGCCGTCGACAAGCTCAACTTTAAGAGCCTGCAGGACCCGAGCGTCAAGATCGACCAGGGCGACCTGGCCATTCGCGTCTCCTTTGATAAAGACGCCCGCACCATTACCATCTCGGATAACGGCATTGGCATGACCGCCGAGGAGCTGGAGCGCAATCTGGGCACCATCGCCCATTCCGGCTCCGAGGAGTTTAAGACCGAGAACGCCGAGCAGCAGGGCTCCGATGTCGACATCATCGGTCAGTTTGGCGTGGGCTTCTACTCGGCTTTTATGGTCGCCAGCCATGTGAAGGTCGTCAGCCGCGCCTACGGCGAGGATGTCGCCCATGTGTGGGAATCCGACGGTCTTGAGGGCTACACCATCGAGGACGGCGAGCGCGCCGAGCACGGTACCGATGTCATCCTGACGCTGCGCGAGAACGAGAAGCTCGATGCCGACGGCGAGGCCGAGACCTACGATCGCTTCCTGACCGAGTGGGGTCTCAAGAGCCTGATTCAGCAGTACAGTAACTATGTGCGTTACCCGATCCAGATGATGGTGTCCAAGAGCCGCCAGAAACCCAAGCCCGAGGACGCCGGCGACGATTACAAGCCCGAGTACGAGGACTACCAGGAGCTCGAGACCGTCAATTCCATGACACCGATCTGGAAGAAGCACAGCTCCGACGTTGAGCAGAAGGACTACGACGAGTTCTACAAGTCCACGTTCCACGACTTTGACGATCCTGCGCGCACCATCAGCTTCCACGCCGAGGGCACGCTCGAGTACGATGCCCTGCTGTTTGTGCCGGGACGCGCGCCGTTCGATCTGTACAGCAAGGACTACGAGAAGGGTCTGGCGCTCTACAGCTCCAACGTCCTGATCATGGAGAAGTGCGACGACCTGCTGCCCGACTACTACAACTTTGTCCGCGGCGTCGTGGATTCCGCCGACGTGTCGCTCAACATCTCGCGCGAGACGCTGCAGCAGAACCGTCAGCTCAAGGCCATCGCCAAGCGTGTGGAAAAGAAGATTACCGCCGACCTTGAGGATATGCGTGACAACGACCGCGAGGCCTACGAGAAGTTCTTTGAGAACTTTGGCCGCGGTCTTAAGTACGGCATCTACTCGAGCTATGGCATGAAGGCCGATGAGCTCGCCGACCTGTTGCTGTTCTGGTCTGCCAAGGAACAGAAGATGATTACCCTGGCCGAGTATGCCAAGGGCATGCCTGAGGATCAGAAGGCCATCTACTACGCCGCCGGCGACTCGCGTGAGCGCTTGGCCAAGATGCCCGTGGTAAAGGGCGTGCTCGACCGCGGCTATGACGTGCTGCTGCTGACGCAGGATGTGGATGAGTTCACGTTCCAGGCTATGCGTGAGTACGTTGCCGCCGATATGCCCAAGATCTACGAGGACGATGCTGCCCGCGAGGCTGCCGAGAAGGCTGTGGCCGACGGTGCCGAGCCCGAGGTCGAGGATCGTCATCTAGAGCTCAAGAACGTTGCGACCGGTGATCTTGACCTGGCGACCGAGGACGAGAAGAAGGAGGCCGAGGACGCCACCAAGGAGAACGAGGACCTCTTTAGCGCTATGAAGGAGGCGCTCGGTGACAAGGTCGAGAAAGTCGCCGTCTCCGCGCGCCTGACCGATGCCCCCGCTTGTATCACCACCGAGGGCCCACTTTCGCTCGAGATGGAGAAGGTGCTCCAGAAGGGACCCGAGGGCGCGCCCGACGGCATGCCCAAGAGCCAGCGCGTGCTCGAGCTCAACGCCAAGCACCCGGTCTTTTCCAAGCTCGTCGCCGCTCAGAAGGCGGGCGACGCCGACAAGATCAAGCAGTACTCCGGCCTGCTCTACGATCAGGCCCTGCTGGTCGAGGGCATCCTCCCCGAGGACCCCGTTGCCTTCGCGGCGGCTGTCTGCGAACTTATGTAGTTTGGTAGTTACGCGGTTCTACGAACCGCGTAACTACTCGACGCTGCAAGCCCGCCAGGGCGGCAATCTGCCTTTCAGCTTCGGCGGCATGACCAGAAGGTCAATGCCGCCTCGTTTCAAGGCACCTTGCTCGCTCTGGCGGGCTTTCGCTGTCTGCGCCAAAACATCGGCGTTTTTGTTGTTGGTAGCCGTTGGCGATGCGGCAGTTAGGGACGTTCCTTTTCTACCGACACCTGGGGACACTCCTTAGTCGTTGGGGACGTTCTTGTTTGACTAGTCCGTTTAAGAACGTCCCCAATGACTATTTATCCGGACTGCTAATTTGTGCGGGTTGTGGTTTTGTGACCTGCTGAAATTTAGGATACTGTACATCTGTACGTTAACTCATCTTCGTAGTATATTGCTACCCGCAAAACTCAACACCATTGTGCTTTGAGACGTTAAAGCGCCTACTACAATGGTTGTCGATAGTACGATTCGATTTAACGACAGGATGGATGGTCCAAGCGTGAGTCTCGGCAGCAAACTATCCAATGCAAAGGTGTCCTTTGCGATATTTAAGCGCGACATTAAGCGACTGCTTGTGAACCCCGTCGCCCTGGTGGTTACCCTAGGCGTGTGCGTTATTCCCTCGCTGTATGCCTGGTATAACATCGTGGCAAACTGGGATCCGTATGGAAACACCCAAGGCATCAAGATTGCTATCGCCAACAACGATCGAGGCACCCAAAACGACTTGGTGGGTGAGCTCAACGCTGGCGACAAAGTGGTCGACCAGCTCAAGGAGAATCATCAGTTGGGCTGGACGTTCGTCGACTCGACGGCCGATGCCAAGGAGGGCGTCGAGAGCGGCGAGTACTATGCCGCTATCGTGATTCCCAAGAACTTCTCGGATAACCTGGTTTCGATGCTCGACGGCAACTACCATCAGCCCAAGCTCACGTACTACGTCAATGAGAAGAAGAGCGCCATTGCGCCCAAGGTTACCGATACCGGTGCAAACACCATCGAGGAGCAGATCAACTCGGAATTTGTCTCTACGGTAGGCAAGACTGTTGCCGGTATCGCCAAGGATGCCGGTGTCGATTTAAAGGACAAGGCAACCCAGACTCAGGACTCGCTGGCAAGTTCGGTGTCCGAGGCGTCCGACACCTTGGGCGAGGTGCGCGATTCGATTGGCGATATGAATGCCGCCATCGATAAGACGAGTGGCGCTATCGCCTCGGCTGATGCGGCACTTGCCGGCTTGCAAGGCCAGGCACCGTCGCTGACGCAGGCGATCTCCCAGGGCAACGACCTGCTGAGCGAAGCTCGCACCACGGCGGGCAACTCCATCACCTCGCTCTCCAAGGCGCTCTCGGAAGGCAGCCTTGCGCTCACCAAGACGTCGGCCTCTGCGAACGCTGCCATCGGCAAGCTGACGGGCGCGGTCACATCTACGACCACCCGTATCGACAACTCGCTCGAGTCTCTTCAAGCGACGATCGACCACAATAAGGCCGTTATCGGGCACTTGGAGATTCTCGCCAATGACACGTCGACAGGTTCCGAGGAAATTGACGCGCGCATTGTATCGACCATCGATTTGCTTCGAGAGCAGAATGAAAAGCTTCAGAGCATCAAGGACGGTCTGTCCGCGCAGTCGAGCGCCATGGCGAATGACGCAGCGGCTGTTTCGGGTGCCAGTGACGCTATCAATAACGCAATTCATACCGGTGCGACCAACCTTGGCCAAGCCCAGACGGACTTGGGCCAAAACGCGCTGCCGAAGGCCTCGAGCGCGCTCGACTCTTTTGCTGCCGTTTCGGGCGACCTGACCGGTATCGTCTCGGGTATGACACCTACACTTGCAAATGCGCGCGGCACGTTGGCGCAGCTTAGCGCTACGCTCGGCCAGGCCAAGACCACGCTGTCCCAGACCGATTCCTCGCTTGCCAAGGTCCAGGACAAGCTTGCAACCGCCGCCAATGACATCGCGGCGCTGCAGACCTCCGAGTCCATGGGCGAGCTGGCCGATCTGATGGGCGTCGATGTCAATGACGTGGCAGATTTCATGGCGTCTCCGGTTGAGTTGACGTCCAAGTCAATCTATCCGGTCAAGAGCTTTGGCTCGGGCATCGCTCCCTTCTACACCAATCTGGCGCTTTGGGTGGGCGGCTATGTGCTCATCGCCATTTACAAGCTCGAGGTCGACCGTGAAGGTGTTGGCAGCTTTACGGCGCGCCAAGGCTACTTTGGCCGCTGGTTGCTCATGGTGATCCTGGGCGCGTTGCAGGCCATCATCGTTACGGTAGGCGATCTGGTGATTGGCGTGCAGTGCGTCAGCCCGCTGCTGTTCGTGCTGGGCGGCATCGCCATTTCGTTCACCTACGTCAATATCATCTATGCGCTGTCCACCACGTTTAAGCATATCGGCAAGGCTATCGGCGTCATTCTCGTCATCGTGCAGATCCCGGGTTCGTCGGGCATGTACCCCATCGAGATGATGCCCGGCTTCTTCCAGTGGCTGCACCCGCTGCTGCCCTTTACCTACGGCATCAATCTGCTGCGCGAGACGGTCGGCGGCATGTATTCGTTCAACTACCTGTTTAACCTGTGCATTCTGGGCGTGTTCTTGATCGTGGCGCTCTTTATCGGCCTGCAGCTGCGTCCGCTGCTGCTCAACCTTAACCTGCTCTTTGATAAACAGCTCTCCACGACCGGTATGATGATTTGCGAGTCCAACGACCTGCCGCGCCAGCGCTACTCGCTGCGCACGGCCATGCGCGTCATGCTCGATTCCGATTCGTACCGTCGCGAACTGCTCGATCATGCGGTCGCCTTTGAACATCGCTACCCGTACTACATCAAGGGCGGTTTTGCCGCCGTGGTGGGCGTTCAGGTCCTGCTCTTTGTCCTGTCGACGGTTCTCGATATCGACAATAACGGCAAGATCATCCTGCTTGTCATTTGGATCATCTCGGTTATTGCCATCTGCGGCTGGCTTATCAATATCGAATATATCCGAGCGAGCCTCAATACCCAGATGCGCATCTCGGCGCTTTCGGATGAGGACCTGCGTCGCGAGATGCGCGAACACACGGCCGCCATTCCTGCCGCCCGCCACATGTTTGGCCTCAACGCCAGCGAGCGTGGTGCCAAGGGCGGCGATCAGTCCACGGGCCGCTTGCCGCATATTGGCTCGCACCATAAATCTCAGGGCAGCGACAGCACAGCCACAAATGATGGAGATACCACCGCGCTTGGCAAGCACTCCAAAGGAGGTGAGGCATAAATGAAGAACATCCTGCATCTGTTTAAGCGCGATGTCCAAAACGTGTCTCGCTCCGTGATCGGCTTGGTTGTCGTGATGGGCCTCATTATCGTACCGTGTCTGTACGCGTGGTTTAACATCGCCGGCAGCTGGGATCCGTACGGCAACACCGGCAATCTTAAGATCGCCGTGGTCAACACCGATGAGGGTTACGAGAGCGATTTGATCCCCGTCGAGGTTAACGTGGGCGAAAACGTGACCGCCACCCTACGCGGCAACGAGAGCTTCGATTGGGTTGTGCTCAACAATCGCGAAAAGGCTATCGAGGGCGTTAAGTCGGGCGCGTACTATGCTGCCGTCGTTATCCCCAAAACGTTTAGCGCTGACATGATGACGCTTTTCTCGACCGACGTGAAGCATGCCGATATCGAGTTCTACGAGAATCAGAAGGCCAACGCCATTGCGCAGATCGTGACCGAGAAGGGTTCGAGCGCCGTCCAGAGCCAGGTTAACAAAACTTTTACCGAGACCATTACGACGATCGGTCTTAAGACGGTGTCCAGCCTGCTCGATTACATGAGCACCGACCAGGTGGGTAACTTTATCGCCAACCTGTCCTCGACGCTCGGCGATTCGATTGAGGACCTGCGAGACGTTCGGGCAAATGCTTCGTCGCTGGCGGGCATTTTGAGCTCCACGTCCGATTCGCTGACGTCGGCGAGCGGCATGCTCAAGCAGACGGGCACGGTCGATGAGTCAACGAAGCAGCTGATGGAGCATGTCAAGAGCGGTATTAGCGATTCCAAGGAAGCGCTGAAGGACGCCAACGACGCCATCAATGCCGCGATTGACGGAAGCGCGGGCTCGTTTGACAACGTGTCCGCCGAGCTTGCGAAGGCATTTGATGCCGCGAATCAACATGTCGACCTTACAGTGTCCCAGCTCAACGATGCCGCGGCGGCGCTCAACACGCGTGCCGACGATATCGACGCCACGGCCGACCAGCTCCGCAGCTTTGCCGATCAGGTGACTGACGAAAAACTCCAGGACAGCCTCAAGTCTGTGGCAACATCGCTGAGCAGGATTGCTGTGGAGTATCGCAACAACGCCAAGGACTTGACGGCCACCGCGAAGTCTCTCTCTGACAGCATGGCAGAGGTTAATAAGTCGCGTGCCGAGGTCGATCAGGCAATCGCGGATGCCAAGGCTGGTATCTCGGGCGCCAAGACTGACTACGACTCTACGTTTTCGGCCAAGGCAAAGGAGCTCAAGAAGACCATCTCGGGCGTTTTGGATTCGCTGAACGGTATTTCGAACGATCTGGATAGTGCTGTTGCTGGCCTGACCGACGCATCCGGTTCGCTGGCAAAGGGCCTCTCCAAGGCTGCAAAGCTGGTCAACAAGGCTTCTGATCAGCTGGGCGAGGCGTCGGACAAGATCAGTGCGTTTAAGGACGAGCTCGACGGCGCCTTGATGTCGGATGACCTCGCTACGATCAAGACGATGATCGGCAATGATCCCGAGGGTCTGGCCGTGTCGCTTTCCGGCCCCGTCGCGCTCGATCGCAAGCCGGTCTATCCGATCCGCAACTACGGTTCGGCCATGGCACCGTTCTACACGATTCTGTCGCTCTGGGTGGGCTCGATTGTGCTGGCGGCCATGATGAAGGTCTCGGTCGACGACGAGCTCATCAACGAGCTCATCCCCGTGCGCCTGCACGAGATCTACCTGGGCCGCTACCTGTTCTTTGGCGGTCTGGCCCTGCTGCAGGCAACGCTCGTGTGTGCGGGCGACATCCTGTTCTTTGGCATCCAGTGCGACGACCCGCTGCAGTTTGTGCTGGCGGGCTGGGTCGCGAGTCTCGTGTTCTCCAATATCGTCTACACGCTTACGGTTTCGTTTGGCGATATCGGCAAGGCGCTCGCCGTCGTGCTGCTGGTCATGCAGGTCGGCGGTTCGGGCGGCACGTTCCCCATCGAGATGACCGGCCCCGTGTTCCAGGCGATCTATCCGTTCCTGCCGTTCACCCACGGCATCAACGCCATGCATGCCGCCATGGCCGGTGCGTACCACATGGAGTACTGGATTGAGCTAGGCATTCTGGCGAGCTATCTGATTCCGTCGCTGGCACTGGGCGTCGTCTTCCGCCGCCCGGTCATCAAAGCCAACGACTGGATCATCGAAAAACTGGAGTCAACCAAATTGATTTAGTTCAGCAACGTAAACGCCGTCGGAACATCGAGATCTTCCAACCCGATGCTTTAGCGTAGTGAATTGCACGGGCTGCTTGGTTGTTGCTACAGTAGCGGGGCGTGCCGGGGGTCCGGTGCGCCCTGCTTTTATTTGACCATGAGGCGGCACGCAGCCATGCGCGTGCGGACACCACGCCCAGATTGAGCGCGAGGATGCCCTATGGCCCAGCATGCCACTGACAATATCGAAATGATGCCCGATAGCCCTGTTGCTCGCGAGGACCTGGGCGCGGGCGGCACCTCCCGCGGCGCCGGCGCTCGCTCGCCGCTGTTCTGGAAAGTCCTGCTGCTTTCGGTGGCAGTCGTCTGGGGCTACTCCTTTACGACCATGAAGGACGCGCTCGACACCATTCCGGTGTTCGAACTGCTCTACGTGCGCTTTCTGCCTGCGGCGTTGGTCATGTTTTTCATCTTCCACAAGCGCATCATCGCGCACCTCAACGCCCGCAACCTTATCGTCGGACTTGGCATGGGCGCACTTATGTGGGCCGCCTACGCCCTGCAGACAGTCGGTCTGGCGCACACCACGGCGGGCAAGAATGCTTTTTTGACGGGCACGTATTGCATCGTTGTGCCGTTCGCGAGCTATTTTCTGAGCGGCGAAAAACTCACCCGCTATAACCTGGGCGCGGCGCTGCTGTGCTTGGCGGGCATTGGCTTGGTGGCGCTCGATAGCGTTGAATTCAACATCGGTGATGTCATTACGCTGGCGGGTGCGGTCTTTTTCGCCATCCAGATGGCGGTGACTGCCAAGTACGGTCGCAAAATGGACATCAACGTCATCACGTTTTGGATGTTTGTGGGCAACGGCGTGCTGAGCCTGGCAACGTCGCTGCTATTCGAGACCCAAGCGCCTCTGTCCGTGTGGACGCCGAGCTTTATCAGCGCGATGGTGTTTCTCTCGGTTGGTTGCACATGCGCGGCTCTGCTCATCCAAAACGTCGGCTTGGCGCATGTCTCGGCCTCGACGGGCTCACTGCTCCTTTCGATGGAGTCGCCTTCGGGCGTGCTGTTCTCGGTGCTGCTGATGGGGGAGGCGCTCACCTCGCGCCTGCTCGCCGGCTTCGCGCTCATCTTTCTTTCGATTATCTTGAGCGAGACGCATTTCGATTTCTTGCGCCGAAAATCACACCCGCAATTGTAAACAACTTGTTGCGCCGCCCTCCCAGGGCGGCATTTTTATGTCATGCCCTTACAGTTGTACCTTGCACTTTACGCTATCAAAGTGCGTGCTGCAAAAACGTTACTGGAGGGCTTCTATGGCATCAGCTCTGTCCGATTTTCAACCGCAACCAGCGCCCCAGGCCACCGCGGCGGCGCAGGCCGCTATCGGTGACGGTCTTGTCGCAGAAGCTCAGGCTTTTGCAGACGAGCTCGCTGCATGGCGACACGATCTACACCAGATGCCCGAGCTGGGTAACAATCTTCCGCAGACGTCTGCCTATATCCAGGCACGTCTGGACGAGATGGACATCCCCCATACCACGCTAGTCGACGGTTCCTGCGTCGTTGGCCTGATCGGTGCCGGTGCGGCCGCTCAGGGCAATGGCACGTGCAAGGACGAGCAGGCCGGAACGGTCGTCATGCTCCGAGGCGATATGGATGCCCTTCCCGTTGTCGAGGAATCCGGCGAGCCCTTTGCATCCACCAATGGCTGCATGCATGCTTGCGGTCACGATATGCACGCGACGGCCCTGCTTGGTGCGGCGCGCCTGCTCAAGGCCCGCGAGGCCGAGCTTGTGGAGGCCAACGCTACCGTCAAGTTGCTGTTCCAGCCGGGCGAGGAGACCTTTGAGGGAGCACGCGCTGCCATCGCCGACGGCTTGCTCGAGAACCCGCGCCCTCAGGCGGCCTTTGCCATGCATGTCAACAGCCAGTCGCCGCTTGGCCTGGTGCTCTACGGCAGCCCGGCGCTCTCGGGTGTGTACGGTTTCCGCATCACGCTCCAGGGCAAGGGCGGCCACGGTTCCAGCCCCGAGATCTGCATCGACCCCATCACGGCCGGCGTCCACGTGCACCTGGCGCTCCAGGAGCTTATCTCCCGCGAGGTGCCGGCGGCCAAGGAAGTCGCACTTACCGTTGGTAAGTTCGCCGGCGGCTTGGCGGCCAACGTCATCCCCGACACCTGCGTGCTCGAGGGAACGCTGCGCGGCTTTGATGTTGAGCTCATGGCTCACCTAAAGACCCGCATCGCGGAGGTCGTTAACGGCGTTGCTACGACCTATCGTACGCCGGCGACCATCGAGACGCTTTCGGATGTTCCGCCGCTTGTACTCGACAGCGATATGACTCAGGCGTCGCTTGGCTACGTGGGCGCAGTGCTGCCCAAGACGGCTTTCTTGCCGCTTTTCCATGCCATGGCGAGTGAGGACTTCGCGCTTATCTCGAGCAAGATCCCAAGTGCGTACTTTACCGTGGGCGCGGCCGTAACCGACACGGACGAACACTTTGCCCAGCACCATCCCAAGGCACGTTTTAACGATGCCGAGCTGCCGCTCGGTGCCGCGGCCTATACCGCCGTCGCTTTGGGCTATATCGCCGACCACCGGTAGCACCCAACCTTGCCTTTCAAGCCTGCGGGCATGGCCGACCTGGGTAAGGTCACGGGCACCATCACCTCGCTTGAGATGGTCGGCGGCACCGTAGGCGCCATTGTCTCGGGTGTGTTGTTCGATGTCACGGGCTCCTTTGCGAGCACCTGGATCGTGTGCCTGATGTGCTCCGTGGTTATGCTTGTGTTCCTGTTGGCGTCCGAGCCCATCGCGGCTAAGCTGCGCGCGAGCGTGGCGGGGGAGTAGACGTCCGTCGCTCTTTTCTGTTCGCCCCGTTCTGTCCGTGGTTGCCCTGGAAGCCGAATGGATGCTCGTACCATCATTCGGTTTTCAAGGCGGCCACGGGCCTACGAATGATCCGTTTTCCTCCGTCCCTAACAGATCATGTGACCCGAAGGGGTCGGAGGAAAGCGGATCGGCTGTCGCGGCGGCGCGTCTGGCCGAACGAGTCCCCATACCCTCGTTCGGTCAGACGCGCCGCCGCTGTTTGCGTTTGTGCCGTATAATGACCATTACCTATGACGCGATACAAAAGAAAGGTGTTTGCCCATGCAGGCACAGAAGGCGGAGGGAACCCGCGACCTTATCGGCGCCGAGATGCGCGCCTGGCAAAAGATGCAGCAGATTGCGGCCGGCGTGTTCGAGCCGTTTGGTTTTAAACCCATCGAGACGCCCGCGATCGAGCAGGTGGACGTGTTTGTCCACGGTATCGGCCAGTCGACCGACGTCGTGCGCAAGGAAATGTTCCGCGTGTTCAGCGGTGCCAACCTGGAGCGCGTCTTTACCGAGGGCACCGACACCAAACTCAAGCCCAAGCAGCGCCTGGCACTTCGCCCCGAGGGCACGGCCGGCGTGGTGCGCGCCGTCGTCGAGAACAATCTGGTGCCCCAGGGCTCCACGCCGTTTAAGGCGTACTACGCCGAGGCCATGTTCCGTGGCGAGCGTCCCCAGAAGGGCCGCCTGCGCCAGTTCCACCAGGTGGGCATAGAGTGGCTCGGCGCTCCCGATCCGGCGGCAGACGCCGAGTGCATCATCATGCTCATGGAGTTCTACAAGCGCTTGGGCTTCGATCTTTCCAAGCTTCGTCTGCTTATCAACTCGATGGGCGATGCCCAATGCCGTCCGGCCTATCGCGAGCAGGTTAAGCAGTTCATTCTCGACCATGCCGATGAGATGTGCGACGAGTGCCGTGAGCGCGCCGAGCTCAACCCGCTGCGTGCCTTCGACTGCAAGAACGACCATTGCCGCGAGATCATGGCCGAGGCCCCGCTGGTGGGTGACAACCTGTGCGACGAGTGCCGCGAGCACTACGAGCAGGTCAAGCGCTATCTGGATGCCGCCGGTATCGAGTATGTCGAGGATCCCACCTTGGTGCGCGGCCTGGACTACTACACCCGTACCGTCTTTGAGGTCGAGGCTCCCGGTGCCGGTGTCGGCTCCATCGGCGGCGGCGGCCGCTACGATGGCCTGGTCGAGCTCGAGGGTGGCAAGCCCACGGCGGGCGTCGGCTTCGCTGTCGGTTTTGAGCGTGCGCTGCTGGCCCTTCAGGCCTTTGGTAACGACTTGGGTGCCGATGAGGCCCCGTGCGTCTATGTCGCCAACGCCGGCAAGGAGCTGCGCCAGAACGTCTTTACCATTACGCAGGAGCTTCGCGCCGCAGGTATCGTGACCGAGGCCGACTACCAGGGCCGTTCGCTCAAGGCCCAGTTTAAGCAGGCCGACAAGGTGGGCGCCAAGCTCATCCTGGTCCTGGGTGGCGACGAGCTTGCCGCCGGCAAGGTCAAGGTGCGCGACATGCAGAGTCACGACGAGGTTCTCGTCGATTTGGCCAACGTGGTCGAGGCGGTTCGCGAGCGCCTGTAGCGCATGATTTTTGAGCTGTAGTGCCGCTGAGGTGCCCAGCTCATTGCGAGCGATTGTTACGGGGGTGTTTCGCTTTTATGCGGAATGCCCCCATTTACGTATGCCGCCCACCGAGAAATACGACCATTTAGGGCAAAAACCCTTGCAATGCAGAAAATACTTTTGTGTGGTAAAGCGCAATCAGCGCCGAAAGTTTTTGCCGAGTGCCTATAATGAATACCGCATGTTACGTGCATAGAAGGAGGAATGGGAGGAAACGTGGCTGAGAACCTAAGCAACCAGTCTGTACCCGAAGCCGCGGCGCGCGTCGCTGCCGTGGTCAACCGCCTCGTTAACCGAATCGGCTCGAATGCCGAGTCCAGGGAGCGTCTCGCCGAGATCGAGATCCCCGAGGAGCTGCGCGACAACTTGGCGCTGTTCCTGCGCCTGGAGCGCCGTGTGCTTAGCGAGTATGATCCCGAGATCGCGGACCTGTTCGACAAGATCCTGACGGCCGAGATTGTGGCCAATGCCGGAAACCCCGGCGCCCGTGCTGCCGACGAGGCCGTCGACGAGCAGGGCGTGCCCACCGCCGACGAGCCCACCGCCGTGGCATTCCGTGAGGTCGTCGATCTGATCGACAGTCTGCCGCTCGATAAGCAGCAGGTCATCGTTCGCGCCTTTACGAGCTTCTTCCACCTGGCAAACCTGTCGGAGGAGAACTACCGTGTGGCGCAGCTGCGCGAGCGCGAGGCCGGCGCATCGACCGATACCGAGGTCGATCCCGCCAACGAGCTCACCGTCGCCTATCACCAGTTGGTAAACGAGATGGGTGTCGAGGGCGCCAACGAGCTGCTCGGCAAGCTCGAGTTCCACCCTGTCTTTACCGCACATCCCACCGAGGCCCGTCGTAAGGCCGTCGAGGGCAAGATTCGCCGTATCTCCAACCTGCTGGAGGAGCGTCCGCGCCTGGGCGGCTCCGACCTGGTGGAGAACGAGCGCCATATGCTGCAGGAGATCGACGCTCTGGTGCGTACGAGCCCCATCGCGCTCAAGAAGCCCACGCCGGTCGAGGAAGCCGATACCATCATCGACATCTTCGATAACACACTGTTCGATGTGATCCCCGTCATCTACCGTCGTTTTGACGACTGGGTGCTGGGCGACAAGGCCGGTACCGTGCCGCCGCTGTGCCCGGCGTTCTTCCATCCCGGCAGCTGGATCGGTTCCGACCGCGACGGCAACCCCAACGTTACCGCCAAGGTGAGCCGCGAGGTCGCCGCCAAGTACTTCACGCACATGGTGCTCAAGCTCGAGGACAAGTGCCGCCGCATCGGCCGCAACCTTACGCTCGAGGCCGCCTACAGCAAGCCGTCGGCAGAGCTCATGAACCTGTGGAACCATCAGGTCGAGATGAGCCCTCGTTACACGGCCCGCGCCGAGCTGATTTCCGAGCACGAGCCGCATCGCGCCGTCATGCTCGTCATGGCCGACCGTCTGAACGCCACCGTGCGCCGTATCACCGATACCATGTACCACAGCGCCGATGAGTTCCTGGAGGACCTGCGTGTCGTCCAGCGCTCGCTGGCCGCTTGCGGTGCCGTCCGTGCTGCCTACGGCCCGGTCCAGACCATCATCTGGCAGGTCGAGTCCTTCGGCTTCCATATGGTCGAGATGGAGTTCCGTCAGCACTCCGTGGTGCACGCCCGCGCCCTCAAGGATATCCACGAGAACGGTATCCATGGCGACCTGCAGCCTATGACGCGCGAGGTCATCGACACCTTCCGCGCTATCGGTTCCATCCAAAAGCGCTACGGCAAGAAGATGGCGCACCGCTACATCATCTCGTTCACCAAGAGCGCCCAGCATGTGGCCGACGTCTTTGAGCTTGCCCACCTGTCCTTTGCGCATGAGGAGGATGTCCCCGAGCTCGACGTGATCCCGCTGTTCGAGCAGCTCGAGGACCTCGAGGGCTGCGTCGACGTGCTCGACCAGATGCTTACGCTGCCCGTGGTGCAAAAGCGCCTTGCCCAGACCAACCGTCGCATGGAGGTCATGCTGGGCTATTCCGACTCCTCCAAGGATGCCGGTCCTACCACGGCTATGCTCGCGCTGCACTCCGCACAGGAGCGTATTGCCAAGTGGGCCGAGAAGAACGATATCGATCTGGTGCTCATGCACGGTCGCGGCGGTGCCGTGGGCCGTGGTGGCGGCCCGGCCAACAAGGCCGTGCTGGCGCAGCCCAAGGGTTCGGTCAACTGCTTCTTCAAGCTCACCGAGCAGGGCGAGGTCATCTTTGCCCGTTACGGCAACCGCACGCTGGCTCAGCGCCATGTTGAGTCCGTTGCCGCCGCAACGCTTTTGCAGTCGGCCCCGAGTGTCGAGAAAACCAACACCGAGACCACGCAGAAGTTCTGGGATATGGCGGAGAAGCTCAACGCAGTAAGCCATGAGCGCTATCTGGACCTGCTGAACACCGAGGACTTTACACCGTGGTTCTCGACCGTGACGCCGCTGACCGAGGTCGGTCTGCTGCCGATCGGCTCGCGCCCGGCCAAGCGCGGTCTGGGTGCCAAGTCGCTCGACGACCTGCGTACCATTCCGTGGATCTTCAGCTGGAGCCAGGCGCGCATCAATCTGGCCGCTTGGTACGGCCTGGGCACCGCCTGCGAGCAGTTGGGCGATCTTGACCAGCTCAAGGCTGCCTACCAGGAGTGGCCGTTCTTCCGCACCTTTATCGACAACATCGAGATGTCGATCGCCAAGACCGACCAGCGCATCGCCAAGATGTATCTGCACCTGGGCGATCGCCAGGATCTGTCCGAGAAGGTCTTTACCGAGATGCAGCTCACGCGTAAGTGGGTTCTTGCCATCGTCGGTGACGAATGGCCGCTGCAGCGCCGCCGTGTGCTCGGCTGCGCCGTCCGTGTGCGTAATCCCTACGTCGACGCCCTGTCCATCGCCCAGGTTCGCGCCCTTCGCGAGGTGCGTATGAACCAGGACGAGATGGCCGAGGAGAAGAAGGCCGAGTACATGAGCCTGATTCTTTCGACTGTGACCGGCGTCTCGGCAGGATTGCAAAACACGGGGTAATCGATAGCCCTGTGGCTCTCACCGGGACCCGAAGGGTTTCCCTCTGAATGCGTCCTCGCACTTGAAGCCCCCTTATCCTGCTCCTTCGGAGCTGTGGATAGGGGGGCTTCGTGCTGCGGAATGCATTCAGAGGGAAACCCATCGGGCCCCTTCGTCCTCGGTCTTCTGGGATTAAAGCTGAAGGGAATAAGGCGCGCTTCGCGCATAGCGTGGAGTGCGGCGAGGGCTTCTTGCGTCCTGCGGAGTGTGCCTAAAAGTAAACTAATGGCGGGCCCTGCGATGTCCGGTCTTCGGCGGATCAGCCGCTGGGTGAGGGTGGTGCTTGGGGCGACGTGCAAAAAACGGAGTTTTCAGCAGCCAAAGATTGGTGCATAAGGCTATGGGTGACGTTCGCGGCTCCTGTTGATGCTTTTGCATGACGATTGGGCTTTGTCGATGTTCATATATGGCTGGTTTCTCGCCGCATGCCATCCAGATGGGACGAGCCATGAGGACTATCTACCTTTTGAAAGACTTTTGGCACCAAAATCTTATCCCGCGATGCTGAATACTCGCAAAAATGCACGCTCCGGAGGGCACTACCCTGTTACGGCTAGAAATCCATGCGCCATTTTATGCAATTAATTAACGCATTTATGCAAAATGGCTTACGTGCGCACGTCTCGGGCTAGATGTTTGCCTCGGCGCTGTGTAAATCATCCTGTCTATAGTGTCTTTGACAGGCGGCCGCGGTCCCGTTTGGGGTCGCGGCCGTTTTGTTGTGGGTCAAATATGAACGTTGTGTTAATGAGTCGGTGGACGGTGGTGTTTTTCGGTGAGCGGCGTATCCTTCCAACGGTTTATCTAGTGTGTCAGTTGAAAAGGAAGAGGGCGCTCGTCATTGTTTGAATGTGAACTGCCGTTTGACCACAAGACGTTGCATCTGGAGCTCGAGGATAAGAACTTCGCGGGTGTGATGGAAGGTCATCAAAACGAGTTTAAGACCACGAAATCGCAGGAAGAGCTGGTAGAGGAGTCACTTGCCAACCCTTATGGCTCGCCTTCGCTCGAGGAGCTTTGTGCTGGCAAGAGAGATATCGTCATTATTAGCTCCGATCATACGCGCCCCGTTCCCTCGCGTGTGACGATGCCTATTCTGCTGCATCACATCCATTCCGCTGCACCCGAGGCTCGCGTGCGTATTTTGGTTGCTACGGGTATGCACCGTCCGTCGACGCACGAGGAACTCGTCAACAAGTATGGCGAGGAGATTGTTGCCAACGAGGAAATCGTTATGCACGTCGCGACTGACGACAGCATGATGAAAAAGATTGGCACCCTGCCTTCCGGTGGCGAGTGCATCATCAACAAGATTGCCGCCGATTGCGATCTGCTGCTTGCCGAGGGCTTTATTGAGCCGCACTTCTTTGCCGGTTTCTCTGGTAGCCGCAAGTCCGTCCTGCCTGGCATCGCCAGCTACAAGACCATCATGTACAACCACAACGGCCAGTTTGTGAATGATTCCCACTCGCGTGCCGGCAACCTGTGCCACAACCACGTGAGCGAGGACATGTTTGCTGCCGCCGAGATGGCTCACCTTGCCTTTGTGCTTAACGTGGTGCTCAACGGCAAGCACGAGGTCATCGGCTCCTTTGCCGGCGATATCCACAAGGCGCACGAGGCCGGCTGCGAGTTCGTGAAGAGCCTTGCCGGCGTTGAGCCCGTCGAGTGCGAGATTGCCATCACCACCAACGGCGGCTACCCGCTCGACCAGAACATCTACCAGGCTGTGAAGGGCATGTGCTCTGCCGAGGCCACGCTTCCCGAGGGCGGCGTGATTATCGATGTCGCCGGTTGTGCCGACGGTCACGGTGGCGAGGGCTTCTATCACAACATCGCCGACAACGATCCTGCGGAGTTTGAGCGCGCCTGCATCGACCGTCCTAAGGACGAGGCCCTGCCCGACCAGTGGACGAGCCAGATCTTTGCCCGCATCCTGGCGCATCACCCTGTGATCATGGTTACCGACCTGTGCGATCACCGGATGATCAAGGATATGCACATGACGCCGGTCAACACCCTCGATGAGGCGCTCAAGCTCGCCTTTGAGATGAAGGGTGCCGATGCCAAGGTTGCCGTTATTCCCGATGGCCTGGGCGTTGTCGTCGCGCAGCACTAGCACGCGGCCTAAACGAATCGTTTTTAACCGACAAGAAAGATAAGGTTTTATGCTTACCAAACTCCTCTGCGAATTCGGCGCAACTGCACTCATGATCATCTTTGGCGTGGGCGTGCACTGCGATACGGTGCTCAAGGGCACCAAGTATCAGGGCTCCGGCCACATGTTTGCCATCACCACTTGGTCTTTTGGCATCTCGGTCTGCCTGTTTGTCTTTGGCGGTGCCGTGTGCATGAACCCCGCCATGGTGCTTGCCCAGTGCATCGTCGGCCTGGTGCCGTGGAGCAGCTGCATCCCCTTCATGATTGCCGATATGCTCGGCGGCTTTGTGGGCGCCGTAATCGCTTGGCTTATGTATGCCGATGAGTTCAAGGCTTCCGATGGTGTCGTCGACCCCATTGCCCAGCGCAACATCTTCTCGACCAACCCCACCACCGAGGGCACGAACTATGCTCGTAACTTCTTCTGCGAGGCTATCTGCACCTTTGTGTTCATCAGCGCCATCCTTGCTGCCGCTAACCGCGCCGGCGAGAACGTTCTGATGCTCGCTATCTGCGTCGGCTTGATCGTTTGGGCTGTTGGCATGGGCATGGGCGGCATCACCGGCTTCGCCATGAACCAGGCACGTGACCTTGGTCCTCGCATGGCCTATCAGGTGCTGCCGATCAAGAACAAGGCTGACAACAACTGGAAGTACGGCCTGCTTGTTCCTGGCATCGCTCCGTTTGTCGGTGCCGCTCTGGCCGCACTGTTTGTGCATGGTTTCTTGGGCATGTTCTAGTCTGAGGCTACATAGTTGTCCGCTGGTCGCATGGGGTAACTTCCCAGCGCGTCCTCGGACATGCAAAAAGGCTCGCTGCGCACTTCGTGCGGCGAGCCTTTTTGCGTCCTGCGGAATGCGCTGGGAAGTTACCCCATGCGACCAGCTGCGGGAATTTAGTCGCGTTGGAACAAGCAACCCAACATATTAATCTGAATTTGGATGGGAGGGGCTTGTTGCTGATAGGGGCGCTGGGCTGTTGTTGACACTTTGGGATGCGTGGCGCCTTGGGGTGGGGCGGTGCCTTGAGATGGGGGTTGCGCTTTGGGGCTGAGCGGGTACTTAGTTGAAGAGGGGCGCTATGGCTGAGAGGTAGTTTTTGGCTACGTCGGCTTTGTTGGCTTCGAAGTTGTGCCAGGCCCACCATTGGACCATTCCTACGAAGCTTGAGGCTATGTGGTGGAGGAGGAAGCTGCGGTCCATGGTGCCGGCGGGCCCTTGGGGGCCGTTGGGGACGGTTTCGGCTGCTCGTGACATGATGGTCTTGCGTAAGCAGTCGGCGAAGACGCGTGAGCCGGCGCCGGCTACGAGGGCGCGTACACCCTGACGGCGCTCCCAGAGGTTGTTGAGGATATGTTCGACCTGTACGAGTGGGTCATCGAGGGGCGTACCGTCATCATCGAGAGCGTGGGTGCAGATGTCGCTCACGAGTTCGGACAGTAGGTCATCTTTGCTCTTGAAGAGGCCATAGAACGTGGCCCGACCCACATGGGCGCGAGCGATGATGTCGCCGACGGTGATCTTGCCGTAGTCTTCCTCGCGAAGGAGCTCGGAGAATGCTGCAACGATGGCGGCGCGGCTTTTTGCCTTGCGGGCATCCATGGCTATGCGTCCGCGTGAACGAGCAGGCAGCGGAGCGTACCGGAGCAACCCTCGTAGGGGCGCTTACCGGCGCCGTAGCCGACGGCCTCGATGCGGTAGCGGGCCGGCAGGTGCTCGGACGTGCGCAGTGCGGCAACGATGGCGGCGCCCGTGGGCGTCACGAGCTCGCCGGCGACCGGTGCGGGCGTGAGGGCGATATTGCCCGCCTGGCACAGGTTGACGACAGCGGGGACGGGAATGGGCATAAGGCCGTGGGCACAGCGGATGGTGCCGTGGCCCTCGGAAAGCGACTCAACCACGATGTCCTCGATGCCCAGGTCATCGAGGCAGATGGCGACAGAGCAGACGTCGACGATGGAGTCGACGGCGCCCACCTCGTGGAACATGACGGTCTCGGGCGTTTTGCCGTGAGCCTTGGCCTCGGCGGCGGCGAGCGCGGTAAAGATGGCGAGCGCGCGACGCTTGGCGCCATCGCTTAGCTGCGAGCCATCGATGATGGCGGTGACATCCGCCAAAGAACGGTGGTGATGGTGGTGGGCGTGATGGTGACCCTCGTGGCCATGACCGTGGGCCTCATGGTCATGCTCGTGGCAGTGCTCGTGTTCATGCTCGCCATGATCATGATGGTGGTGCTCATGCTCGTGCATGTGCTCGGCAGGCGCTTCGTTGCCGTAGAGCCAGGCCATGTCGTGGTCGTGGTTCTCGAGCTCCTCTGCCAGCTGAACGTCAAAGTCGCAGGCGTCGATGCCATGCTTGTTTGCGCGTGTAACGGCAATCTCAAAGCCGTCGACCGGCAGCGTGGCGAGCTGCTCGCGCAGATGCTTCTCGCTGGCGCCCAGGTCGAGCAGGGCCGCGACGGTCATATCGCCGCTGATGCCCGAGGTGCCGTCGATGATAAGCGTGTGGTGATGGTTGGACATGAAATGCTCCTTAGCGGGCGCAGGACGTGCCGGCGCTCAGATGATTGATAAGACTTGCCTGGTAGGCGGCACCAAAGCCGTTATCGATATTGACGACCGAAACGCCGCTGGCACAGGAGTTGAGCATGGCGAGCAGCGCGGCAACGCCGCCAAAGTTCGCGCCATAGCCCACGCTGGTGGGGACGGCGATGACCGGACAGCTCACAAGGCCTCCGATGACGCTCGCCAGGGCGCCTTCCATGCCGGCGATGGCGATGACCACCTGCGCCTGGGCAAGTTCCTCAGCATGAGCGAGCAGGCGGTGCAGGCCGGCGACACCCACGTCGTAGAGGCGATCGACCTCGTTGCCGTAGAACTCGGCCGTCAACGCGGCTTCCTCGGCAACGGGCAGGTCGCTCGTGCCGGCGCAGGCGACGACGATGCGTCCGTTGCCGTTGGGGGAGGGCTTGCCACCCACCAGGGCGAGCTGGGCGTCCGGGACATATCCCAGGTCGATGCCGTTGCCGAGGAGCTCCGAGGTGCAGGCTGCCTTTTCGTCGTCCAGGCGCGTGACCAGGATGCGCTCCTGGCCGGCATCGAGTAATGCTTTGATAATGGCGGCAATTTGCTCGGCGGTTTTACCGGCACCGTAGACAACTTCGCCGGCTCCCTGGCGCACCCCGCGCGAAAGGTCGAGCTGCGCAAAGCCCAAATCGGCGGTCGGAGCCGTCTGGATGCGCGTGAGGGCGTCGGCAGGGGTGACTGCTCCGCCGGCAACATCGCTCAGCAATTGCTCAAGATCTCGCTTATCCATATATGTTCCCTTCGACGGCGCAAAGTCTAGCACTCAAAGGGTATGTTTCCGAACACTAGGACAAAATTGTTCGGAAACTATAGGACAGACTGAATCAATTGTTAGACGGATTGGCTAGTCGCGCAGGATGATGTCCATGGCGAGCATCAGATTGCGCTCGTCGATGGCAAACGGGGCGGCCTCGCGCGTCTTGGGCTTGGCACAAAACGCGATGCCCGTGCCCGCGGCCTGAATCATGGGGATGTCGTTGGCACCGTCGCCAATCGCGACGGTGTGGGCCATATCGACGCCGCACTCAACTGCCCAGTCCAGCAGCTGGATGAGCTTGGACTCCTTGGTCACAATGTCGGCAGCCAACTTACCGGTGAGCTTGCCGTCCACGACCTCCAGACGATTGGCCAGGCAGAAGTCGATACCCGCGGCAGCCACGATCTTGTCAGCGACCTCGTGGAAACCGCCGCTCACCACGCCGACCTTCCAGCCCTTGCTGTGCGCCGAGCGCACAAGCTCCAACGCGCCGGGGGTAAATGTCACGCGCTCAAAGGTGCGCTCGAACACGCTCTCGTCCAGGCCGGCGAGCAGCCCCACGCGCTCCTCGAGCGCCTGCTTAAAGTCGAGCTCGCCGCGCATGGCGCGTTCGGTGATCTGTGCCACCTGCTCGCCCACGCCGGCCTCTTCGCCCAACAGGTCGATGACCTCCTGGTTGATGAGCGTGGAGTCGATATCCATAACGATGAGGCGTGCAGTCATGGCGGGCCTTTCCGAGTGCTGCTTTATTGGGGCATATTGTCGCACGTGACGAGCGCGGGCGGGTGCCGCGGCGCGTCAATTGTTTCGTCTCCGTCAAGTCTTTGGGCAGGAGCCACTTTTTAGCGGCACATCGACGCGAGTGCGATAAGATAGAACGCCATGTCTGGCTGCGCGGTTTACGCAGGCTGGGCAAATCTGTACGACGCCGCCCGGAACGACACGGGGCGGCACAGATCCATAAAGGAGGATCACTGGTATGAGCCAGACCCGTCCCATCGATGAGCATTCCATGCACACCCGTACCTGCGGCGAGCTTCGCTTCGAGAACGTGGGCGAAGAGGTCACCCTCACCGGTTGGGTGAGCCGTCGCCGCGACCACGGCGGCCTTATCTTCTGCGACCTTCGCGACCGCGAGGGCATCACGCAGCTCACCTTCGACCCCGAGCACTCCGACGGCGATGCCTTTAAGATCGCCGAGACCATGCGTCCCGAGTGGCCCATCAAGATTCACGGCGTCGTGCGCGCCCGTGGCGAGGAGACCACCAACACCAAGCTCGCGACCGGCGAGATCGAGGTCCTGACCGACCACGCCGAGGTGCTCAACACGTCCGTCACCCCGCCGTTCCAAATCGAGGACGGCATCGAGACCAGCGAGGACACCCGCCTGCGCTATCGCTATCTGGACCTTCGTCGTCCCGAGATGATGGCCAACCTCAAGCTGCGCTCCGACTTTACCTTTGCCATTCGCGAGGCGCTGCACAACCGTGAGTTCATGGAGGTCGAGACGCCCTCCCTGTTCAAGTCTACGCCCGAGGGCGCCCGCGACTTCATCGTCCCCAGCCGCATCCAGCCGGGCAACTTCTACGCCCTGCCGCAGTCCCCGCAGCTCCTGAAGCAGCTGCTTATGGTCGGTGGCGTCGAGCGCTACTATCAGGTTGCCAAGTGCTTCCGCGACGAGGACTTGCGTGCCGACCGTCAGCCCGAGTTCACCCAGGTCGATATCGAGATGTCCTTCGTGGACCAGAACGACGTTATGAGCGCGCTCGAAGAGGTTCTTGCCGATGCCTTCGGCCGCATGGGTGTCGAGATGCCCACACCGCTGCGTCGCATGGACTATTGGGAGGCCATGGACACCTATGGCTCCGACAAGCCCGATACTCGCTACGGCATGCACCTGGTCGACCTGACCGACATCTTTGCCAACTCCAAGTTCAAGGTCTTTGCGACTGCTGCAAACGAGGAGGGCTCCGTCGTCAAGGCCATCAACGCCAAGGGCGCCGGTGCCTGGGCACGTGCCAAGATCGACAAGCTCGCCGGCGTGGCCTCCACGTTTGGCGCCAAGGGCCTTGCCTGGATCGCCTTCCGCGAGGACGGCTCCATCAACAGCCCCATCGTCAAGTTCTTCTCGGACGAGGAGATGGCCGCTCTGCGCGAGCGCATGGACGTCGAGCCCGGCGACCTTGTGATGTTCGCCGCCGGTCCGCGCCTGCTCTCCGACGAGATCCTGGGCGGCATGCGTTCCCACATGGCCAATGCGCTCGAGATCAAGCGCGAGGGCCACGACTTCCTGTGGGTCGTCAACTTCCCGCTGTTCCACTGGGACGAGGATCGCAAGGCCTATGCTGCCGAGCACCAGCCCTTCACCCTGCCGACCGAGACCGACATCGCCAAGATCGAGGCCGATCCACTGGCAGCCGGTTCGTGCACCTACGACTTTGTCATGGACGGCTTTGAGGCCGGCGGCGGCGGTATGCGTATCCACAACGCCGAGATGCAGATGTCCATGCTCAAGCTCCTGGGCTTTACCGAGGAGCGCGCCGAGTCGCAGTTCGGCTTCCTCATGGAGGCGCTCAAGTTTGGTGCACCTCCGATGGGCGGTTTTGCTCTGGGCCTGGACCGCGTGTGCATGCTGCTTACCGGTTCCGACTCCATCCGCGACGTCATGGCGTTCCCCAAGACGGCCAGCGGCTCCGACCTTATGTCGGGCGCTCCGAGTGCCGTTTCCGGCGCCCAGCTCAAGGACGTCAGCCTGCGCCTGATGTAGGCGAGCGGCTACATATTGCCCGCAACGAGGGAAGGACGCGTGCCTTCCCTCGTTTTTTATACGCCGAGATTGTGAGGGCATGGGATGACCGGGCGTTGCGGAAAGTGCGTCCCGGAATCTGCGTCCAGAACGGGTCGCGCTTTCCCAAAGGGGGTCCTCTGGGAAAGCGCGACCCAGAATTCGGCAAAATAATGGGACACAGTTTCCGCTTGAGCGGTCTAACGGAAACTGTGCCCCAGAATGAGCGCTCAAAACGGGGCAGGCTTTCCGCAACAACTGTCTGGCGAAAAGCCCGGCCCAGTTTCCTACAGCGAGTCTCTCTGAACGAGCTGCATGTGCATCACGGAGGTGGTGGGCTCGGCGCCCTTGATCATGTCGAGCGCAATGTTGGCGGCCATGTGGCCTTCTTCGCGCAGGGGCTGGCGGACGGTCGTGAGCGCGGGGACGCAGCGCGCCGCAATCTCGTGATCGTCGAAGCCGACGACGGAAACGTCCGCCGGAACAGATAGGCCTGCCTCGTTGAGTGCGGTGATGACGCCAGCCGCGATACGGTCCGATCCGCAGAGCACGCCATCGAAAGCAATCTCGCGCGCGAGGATCTGGTGCATGGCCTGATAGCCGTCTCCGCTGTTCCAGCCGGTATAGATAACGTTTGCGCCTGGGAGGTCTTCGCCCAGGACGGTGCGGTAGCCGCGCAGGCGGTCGACAACAGCGGGGTTGTCTTGCGGTCCCAACACGGCGACGATATCTTTGCGCCCGCGCTCTTTCATAGCGAGTGCCGCAAAGCGTCCACCCTCTTCGTCGTCAGAGTAGACTGTCGAGAACACATCGCGATAGGGGTGGCCCTCGAGCTGGCCGCACAACACGGTGGGTACGCCCAGCTCGCGCAGCACCTCGAGCAGCTCGCTGCCCTTGTAAGGGGAGACGTCGATCACGGCGTCGAACGAGCGGCGCTCAAAGTGCTCGCGTGCGCGGTTGCGCTCATGCGTAGAAGACGCCTGCAAGATAACGGGCAGATAGGACGACTCCGACAGTTCCTCGGTAATGCCGCTCAAAAATTCGCTATAGGTGGGGTCGCTGAAGAGCTCACTCAGGGGCTCGGTCACGAGCACGGCGATGATTTCCGTGCGCCCGACAGCGAGCGCTCGGCCGCGAGCGTTGGGGACAAAATTGACTTTCTTGGCCGCCGCACGGACGCGCTTTTTGGTTTCCTCGCTAATGCGGGGCGAATCGTTGAGGGCGCGCGATGCCGTGGAGCGCGACACGCCGGCAGCTGCGGCAACCTCGGCAAGCGTAGGTGCGGTGCGAACTGGTTGGGTCATGGCGTCTCCTGGAAAATGCGGTCGATGTTGTCACTGATACGGGCTGGTGCGGATACAGCTTACTATAGTGCACCTGAACAGCGTTCATGATATCCGGTGACAGGTGTCGTTTTGCAACCAAGCCGCAATCGAATACGTCTCGTGTGGGTGAGATATCAGCGGGCGTGGCGGTTGCCTACGAGCTTAAGAACGATGTTTTGCGTTGGGTTTCGATATTCAGGGTGACATAAGTGTCGCGGTTGTACAACCGGTTGCACCGTTAATCCGGCCAAATCGACCGTTCAGCGGACAACCGGTTGCACGGTTTTTTGCATCGCCCGTAAGATAAGGACAACCGGTTGCACAAGAATCACTACGATGACGAAGGAGCATCACCATGGACGCCATTAACGATTGGGAAAACCAAGCGCTCACCCACAGGAACCGCCTGGCACCCCATGCGTACTTTATGGGTTATGAGACCGCCGATCTCGCCGCTACGTACAGCCGCGAGCTGTCGCGCGGGTTTGTCCAGCTGTCTGGCTCGTGGCAGTTCCGCCTCTTTGAGGGCCCCGCGGCCGTTTCCGACGAGGAGCTCTCCACGTATAAGCCCGAGTGGGATCACGTTGAGGTTCCGCACCTGTGGCAGGTAGACGGCTATGGCAATCTTGCCTATACCGACGAGGGCTTCCCGTTCCCGGTGGACCAGCCGTTTGTTCCCTCCGATGACCCCACGGGCGTTTACCAGCGCATCGTCAACCTTCCCGCCATCCCCGCCGGCGCTCGCGAGATCATTCGCTTCGACGGCATCGAGAGCTATGGCGAGCTGTACGTCAACGGCCAGTTTATCGGCATGACCAAGGGTTCGCGCCTGTCTGCCGAGTTCGACGTGACCAACGCGCTCGTCGAGGGCGACAACCTGTTTGCGGTCAAGGTCCTGCAGTACAGCGATGGCAGCTATATCGAGGACCAGGATATGTGGTGGGCCTCGGGCATCTTCCGCGATGTGTACCTTATGCAGCGTCCCGCCGCGCACCTGGTCGACTTTAGGTTCCGCACGCACCGCGAGGGCGATGCCGCTCTGATCACGCTCGAGACGGTGGCCGAGGGCGCTACCCGCGTCGTGTTTACGCTCAGCGATGGCGAGAACGTGGTCACTACGGGCGAGTGCGTCGACGGCCATGCCGAGTGCAGCGTTGCCGATGCCCACTTCTGGAACCCCGAGGACCCCTTCCTCTATGACCTTACGTTTGAGGTCTACGACGGTGACGAGGTCAGCGAGTACGTTCCGCATCGCCAGGGCCTTGCCGAGGTGACGGTCGAGGGCAACCATATCTACCTCAACGGCACCTACTTTAAGATGCATGGCGTCAACCGTCACGATCACGACGATCACAAGGGCCGCGCCGTGGGCCTCGATCGCATGCGCCGCGACCTGGAGCTCATGAAGCGACACAACATCAACGCGGTGCGCACCTCTCACTATGCCAATGACCCGCGCTTCTACGAGCTGTGCGATGAGTACGGCATTATGCTGGTCGCCGAGACCGATATGGAGAGCCACGGCTTCGAGAATATCGGCAACATCGCTCTGGTCACCGACGACCCGGCATGGGAGCCGGCCTACGTCGACCGCGTCGAGCGCCTGGTGATGCAGGAGCGCAACCACGCCTGCATCATTATGTGGTCGATGGGCAATGAGAGCGGCTATGGCTGCAACATCCGCGCGATGTACGCCAAGGCTCACGAGCTCGACGGTCGTCCGGTCCACTACGAGGAGGACCGCAACGCCGATACCGTCGATGTCATTTCCACGATGTACTCCCGTGTGTCGCAGATGAACGACTTTGGTGAGCATCCCTTCCCCAAGCCGCGCATCAACTGCGAGTACGGCCACTCCATGGGCAACGGTCCCGGAGGTCTGTCCGAGTACCAGGAGGTCTTCGATCGCTGGGATTGCATCCAAGGCCAGTTTATCTGGGAATGGTGCGACCACGGTCTGGCTGCTGTGACCGAGGACGGCGTTGCCTACGACATGTATGGCGGCGACAATGGCGATTACCCCAACAACAGCAATTTCTGCATCGACGGTATGGTGTTCCCTTGGCAGCAGCCGAGCCCGGGCCTTACCGAGTATGGCCAGGTCATCTGCCCGGTTCGCATGGCTTATGACACCGAGGCGGGCGAGCTGACCGTCACGAACAAGCGCTGGTTTACTACCCTCGAGGATGTCTGCCTGTCGGCGGAGACCCTGGTAGACGGCGATGTAGTGTGCCGCAAGACGCTTATGCCCGGCGCGGTGGCTCCCAGCGAATCCGTCCAGCTGCCACTGGTGATTCGCGAGGCCGCGGTAGGCGAGACCCTGCTGACCGTGCGCGCCTACACCATGGCGGCTCACGCCTGGTGCGAGCCGATGTTCCAGCTGGGCGCAAGCCAGTTTGCCATCGCAAACCATCCGGCGCCGGCCATCGCCGCCCCCGCTCGTCCTGAGCTTACGGTCGAGGAGACCGAGCAAGAGATCCGCATTCACTCCCTCAACGGCGAGCTGACCTTCAGCAAAGTCAACGGTACCGTGAGCGAGTGGAAGGCATCCGGCCGCGACGTAATGGCCTCTGGTCCCCAGGTTGGTTTTTGGCATCCGCTCGTCGATAACCACGCCCAGGAGTATGACTCCCTGTGGAAGGACAACTTCATCGATGTGATGCAGACGTCTACCCGCAAGGTTTCTTGGAAGCAGGATGGCAATGCGGTCGTCGTTACCGTGAGCCAGCGTATCGCTCCTCCCGTCCGCGCGTTCGGCATGCGCGTCGAGCTCGTCTACACCGTGCTTCCGAGCGGCCGCGTCGACCTCAAGGTTTCCGGCGAGCCCTACGGCGATTACTCGGATATCATCCCGCGCATCGGCATCTCCTTCGAGGTTCCCGGTTGCGATCGTGCCGTTGAGTGGTACGGCCACGGCCCGGGCGAGAACTATCCGGACTCGCTGCGCGCCAACCCGGTCGGCCATTACCGCACTACGGTCGACGACATGTTCACGCCCTACGTTATGCCTCAGGACTGCGCCAACCGCGAGGGTACCCGCTGGGTTGCCCTGCGCTCCAGTCACGGTGACGGCGTGTTGGTGACTCGTCCGGCTGACGCCGCCTCCAACCCGTTCTCGTTCTCGGCATGGCCCTATAGCTGCGAGGCCATCGATAACGCCAAGCACGTCTACGACCTTGTCAAGGGTGATACGGTCACGGTCAACATCAATGACCAGCTGCTCGGCCTTGGCTCGAACTCTTGGGGTTCCGAGGTACTCGATTCCTACCGCACCCGTTTTGAGAGCTTCAGCTTTGAGGTGTCCCTGCGACCGCTGACGTCTGCCGATCTGGCTCAGGCGCTGGCACCCATTAAGGAGGCATAAGTCATGCATGTCTTTAACTCGCGCGCCGACTTCGACGCTCAGATGAAGTCTGTCAAGAAGTGGATGCGCACCGGCCAGGCGCTCGATGGTGTTGCCGACCTGCAGCACGACGTGGCGTACTCCATCGGCGACTCGTTGGTGTACTGGTGGGTGAACGCCCACGAGGCAGCTACCGCCGATCTGGTCGGTCACCGTCGCTACCATGCCGTGCTCGCCCCGCTCGATGGCGACCTGACCGTCGAGGTGGCTTCCAAGACGGATCTTACCTGCACGCGCGCCTACAGCGATATCGACGATCGCGAGCGCTTTGAGGGTACGGGGGAGACCGTGACGATTCCCGCCGGCGGCGTTGCCGTCGTCGAGATCGACGAGGCCTACCGTGTCGTGGCCGATGTCGCGGATCCCCGCGTCGTGGTACTGCACGTGACGGTTGAAGGTTATTCCTTCCCCAACAAGTAGTATTCGTCCGTTTGGGCGTTTGCTTCGCGCCGTTAAGGGGGATGGCTTTGTTGACTCCCTTTTCCCCATTCCCCTTAGCAGGTGCGCCGTCCACGATTGCGCTTGCAGTCCGGACGGTTTTAGATGAGATATAACGGATGATTGGGAGGGCTTATGAGCTCTGAAAAACGAGGAACGATTGGTTCGTTCGCTCTGCTGGGCATGACGGTCGCCGCCGTGTTCGGTATCAAGAACATCATCAACAACAACGCGGCCATCGGCTTGGCAGCTGCGCCGTCGTTCTTTTTCGCTACGCTTTTGTACTTTGTCCCCTATACCCTGGTTACCGCCGAATTCGTCGGCCTTAACAAGGACTCCGAGTCGGGCGTGTACGCCTGGGTCAAGACCTCGATGGGCGGTCGCTGGGCATTCCTGACGGCATTTAGCTACTGGTTCGTTAACCTGTTCTACTTTGCGTCCGTCCTGCCCAACGTCATCATCTACGCGAGCTACGTGTTCTTTGGTGCCAATGCCGAGCTTTCGCAGCTGTGGATCACCATTATCGAGATCGTCGTCTTTGCTATCGCCACGTGAGTTTCGACCAAGGGCGCTAAGTGGATCGGCTCCATTTCCTCCTTCGGCTCGACCGCGGCTCTCGGCCTGACTGCCGTGTTCATCTTGCTGTCCCTGGCTGCTGCCTTTGGCGGCGTCGAGTTCGCTACGGCTCCTACCCCCGCTAACATGGCTCCCGACATGAGCAACTTCGCAACTATGTGGGGCTTCTTCGGTACGCTTGCCTGGATCATCCAGGGCGTTGGCGGCGCTGAGTCTGTCGGCGTGTTCCTTAACGACCTTAAGGGCGGCGTCAAGGCCTTCGTGCGCACCGTCGTTATCGCCGGCCTGACCATCGGCCTTCTGTACGCAGGCGCTTCGCTGCTGGTCAACCTGTTCATTCCCGAGGGCGGCGTTGCCATCTCCACCGGTATCTTCGACGTATTCGGCGCTGTCTTTGCCCACTTTGGCATTCCCATGGAAGTGTCCACGCGCGTCATTGGCCTGATCCTTCTCGCTGCCACGCTGGGCTCCCTCATGATGTGGACCTCTGCTCCCATCAAGGTCTTCTTCACCGAGATCCCCAAGGGCGTCTTTGGTAGCAAGATCGTCGAGCTCAACGAGCACGGCATTCCTGCCCGCGCTGCCTGGCTGCAGTTTGCCATCGTCGTCCCCATCCTGATCATCCCGGCCCTGGGCTCCGGCAACCTAGACGACCTGCTCATGATCGTCACCAACATGACGGCTGCCACCGCTCTGCTCCCGCCGCTGCTGATCCTGCTTGCCTACTTTATGCTGCGCAAGAACTTCGATGCTGCTCCCCGTGGCTTCCGCATGGGCTCGCGCAGCTTTGGTCTGGTCGTTGCCGCATTCCTGCTTGTGGTCTTCTGCTTTGTGCTTGTCTGCGGCACCATCCCGCTCGATCAGCCGCTGTGGCTGACGCTGGTCTACAACGTTGGCGGTGTAGTTGTCTTCCTGGGCCTTGCCGTGATGTGGTACAACCGCTATATCAACCGCCTGCGCGAGACCGATCCCGAGGCCGCCGAGAGCGAGCTGCGCCCCTCCGTCCTCGACATGATGGAGTAGTGGCTAGGATTAATCTACGGCTGTGGAATAAATCGATTCCCTTTCCTAAGGAGGGGCCTTACGAGGCCCCTCCTTTTGTGTTTTGGGGCATGGTTTTGGACCCCGTGGTCAAAAAATGCCAAATATGAGTACTGTTGCAAAAGAGGTGTCATATTTTTCGGCCTGTTCTGAGCAAAAATGGGCTCAAAATCAATTTATATAACCCCCTTTAAAGGGCGTTTGACGGCTTTCAACCTCTTCGAATCGCTCAAAGGAGGCAATTTGCTCTCGATTTTGCTGCTACTAAATTGGTGACAGTACTCATATTTGCCACTTTTTGCCCACGAGGTGTTCAGAGGAGCTCTCGACAAGCATCTAACGCTACAATAACTACCACGTGGCTGGGTTTGCCGGCCGAATGTGCGATGCCGTGGGAGGGGACATGGTCGAGTTTACAAAGACGATTAAAGATCCGTTGGGACTGCATGCCCGCCCGGTTGCACTGCTCTATGACATTATTGCCAAGCATCGTAGCAACGTATCGGTCAGCATCGGCGATCGCCATACCGACGGCCGCGATGTAATGGGGCTCATGGCTCTCTACGGCGAGTGCGGCGAGGACATCATCTTCCGCATTTCGGGCGTAGACGAGGCCTCGTGCGTCACGTCGATCAGAAACCTCTCCCTCTAAACGCAACAATGTGACAAAGGGGCTGTCCCCTTGTCACACCTGTTTCATATGGGAAACTTTTTCGAAAACTGAATAGGAACCCTTTCCAAAAAGTTAACCACGTGCTAGTTTACTGTAGCGAACATAGACGTGGTTAACTTTTGCTGCGTCGATGTTGAGGACGAACTGACGTTAGGAGCACACTCATGTCTTGCGGACCGCAGATGCCGGCCATGCCGCTTTCGATGGTGAAAGCGGGCGAAACCGTGCGCGTGTCTCGTGTAAAGGGCAATGAGGACATGAAGCACCACCTCAAGGACCTCGGCTTTGTCGAGGGCAGTGAGGTTCACGTGGTGAGCTCGAGTGGCGCCAATATCATCGTCACCGTGCTGGGCGCACGCTTTGGTATCGATACCAAGGTCGCCATGCACATCATGACCGTCGGTTAGTTCGCAGCATTTCATTAAAGCTGAAAGGGGGAAAAGAATATGAAGACGTTGGGTGACGTTAAGGTGGGCGAGAGCTCTACCATCGTCAAGCTTCACGGCGAGGGCGCGCTTCGCCGTCACCTTATGGACCTGGGCCTCATCAAGGGCACTTCGTTCAAGGTCGTTAAGGTTGCACCGCTCGGAGATCCGGTCGAGATCAACGTGCGCGGCTACGAGCTTTCCATCCGCAAGGAGGAGGCTGCCGTCGTCGAGGTCCAGTAAGGGCCCGCGGCAACTATTTATGCAGATAAAGTTAGGTTTTTCTAACTTAAATTTGCAATGTTGAAGCACATTATCCAACCCGTGCGGAGAAAGCAGCGCGGGCACACAAGGAAGAAGGATTGAATGGCGGATTCTCAGATCCATGTCGCGCTGGCGGGTAACCCCAACTGCGGCAAGACCACGCTTTTCAACCTGATCACCGGCGCCAACGGCTACGTTGGCAACTGGCCCGGCGTCACGGTTGAGAAAAAGGAAGCCAAGCTCCTGAGTGACAAGAACGTCACGATTACGGACCTCCCCGGCATCTACTCGCTTTCCCCCTACAGCCCCGAGGAGCAGTGCTCGCGCGACTACCTCATGAGCGGCGAGCCCGATGTGGTCGTCCAGGTCGTCGACGCCACCAACCTGGAGCGCAACCTGTACCTGGCACTTCAGGTCATCGAGACCGGTCTGCCCGTGGTCGTTGCCCTCAACATGGCCGACCTCGTGGAGAAGAACGGCGATAAGATCGACACGGACAAGCTTTCCAAGAAGCTCGGCTGCCCGGTCATGATGATCTCGGCCCTTAAGAACAAGGGTATCAATGAGCTGTTCGAGCAGGTCAAGAAGTCCGCTGCTTCCAAGGGCCAGGTGCCGGAGCACAAGTTCGATTCTTCTATCGAGGACGTTCTGACCCACATCGAGAACAACCTGCCGGCGAGCGTTCCCGCCAACAAGCGTCGCTACTACGCCGTCAAGCTGTTTGAGCGCGATGCGGACGCCTGCAAGCTCATCAACCTCACCAAGGAGAAGGCCGATCGCGTTGAGCAGCTGGTCGCCCAGTGCGAGCAGGATTGCGACGACGATGCCGAGTCCATCATCACCGGCGAGCGCTACGGCGTGATCGCCCACATCATTGACGAGTGCCTCACCAAGGCCCCTGCCAAGATGAGCACCTCCGAGAAGATCGACCGCGTGGTTACCAACCGTATCCTGGGCCTGCCGATCTTTGTGGTCATCATGTTCTGCGTGTACTACATTGCCGTCTCTACCTTGGGCGGCACGGTGACCGACTTCACCAACGACCAGCTCTTCGGCACCGACGGCTGGTATGTGCTCGGCCAGGGTCGCGACGCCTACGATGAGGCTGTCGAGGCCGCGGGCGACGACGCCGATTCGATTGACCCGGCGGAGTACGGCCCCTATGTCCCGGGTATCACCACCGCGGTGCATGACGCTCTCGTGGCGGGCGGTACCGAGGACGGTGGTCTGGTCGATTCGCTCGTCTGCGACGGCATCGTGGCTGGCATCGGCGCCATCATGGGCTTCGTCCCGCAGATGTTCCTGCTCTTTGTGATGCTGTCTTTCTTGGAGGACTGCGGTTACATGGCCCGCGTCGCCTTCATCATGGACCGCGTGTTCCGCCGCTTTGGCCTGTCCGGTAAGTCCTTTATCCCCATGCTCGTGTCCTCGGGCTGCGGCGTCCCCGGCGTCATGGCCACCAAGACCATCGAGAACGAGAAGGACCGCCGCATGACGGTCATGACCACCACGTTCATCCCCTGCGGCGCCAAGCTGCCGATCATCGCCCTGCTCATGGGTTCCATCATTGGCGACTCTTCTACCACCGCTGCGTGGATCAGCCCGCTCTTCTACTTCCTGGGCGTCTTTGCCGTCATTGCCTCGGGCCTCATGCTCAAGAAGACCAAGCTCTTCGCCGGCCGCCCGACGCCGTTTGTTATGGAGCTTCCTGCCTACCACTTCCCGGCGATCCGCTCTTGGGCGCTGCACGTGTGGGAGCGCTGCTTCGCCTTTATCAAGAAGGCCGGCACGGTCATCTTTGCGTCCACCGTCGTCGTTTGGTTCCTCTCCAACTTTGGTAGCTACAACGGCGCCTTTGGCTACCTGCCTTCCATGGAGGGCATCCCCGAGGAGTTCATGGATTACTCCGTGCTTGCCATGTTCGGCAACCTGGTCGCTTGGATCTTCGCCCCGCTCGGCTTTAGCACCTGGCAGGCAACCGCGCTGACCGTCTCTGGCCTCGTCGCCAAGGAGAACGTTGTCGCCACCGCCGGCTCGCTGCTCTCTGTCGCCGACGCCGGCGAGACCGACCCGAGCCTGTGGACCGCGTTTGCGGCTATGTTCCCGACCATGGGCGCTTGCGTCGCCTTTGGTGCCTTCAACCTGCTGTGCGCTCCGTGCTTTGCCGCTATCGGCACCATCCGTAACCAGATGAACTCCGGTAAGTGGACCGCGATTGCCATCGGCTACGAGTGTGCCTTTGCTTGGGTCATCGGCCTGTTCATCAACCAGTTCTATAACCTGCTTGTTCTTGGGCAGTTTGGTATCTGGACGGTTGTGGCCATCGTGCTGCTGGTTGCGATGCTCTTCCAGATCTTCCGTCCCATGCCCAAGCATGCATGGACCGACGAGGACGAGACCAACACTGCTTCCGCCGCAGTTTCCGCTTAAGTCCGAATAAGGATTAGCCCCTTTTCACGAGCCCGGGTGTCCCAGTGACCCCGGGCTTTTTGGTGCAAAGGTGTCAGGTTTATCTGCACCAGGTTGGTGCAAAGTAACCTGACCCCCTTGCACCAGAAGTTAAGATGTGGCGTTTCCGCAGATAAAACCGACCAAAATATACCTGTCCCTTTTTGGCAGGT
This sequence comes from Collinsella sp. AM43-1, assembly GCF_003467925.1. Taxonomy (NCBI): domain Bacteria; kingdom Bacillati; phylum Actinomycetota; class Coriobacteriia; order Coriobacteriales; family Coriobacteriaceae; genus Collinsella; species Collinsella sp. AM43-1. The sequence continues at coordinate 113,084 of NZ_QSFR01000002.1, forward strand.
GGAAGATGGGGTAAAGTAAGTGGTGGTTAACTAGAGGAGGCTTGCTATGGCACCTATCGATATTGTTGTGTTGGCTGTTATCGGCATTGCGTTTGTCGCCGTGTGCGTGCGCATCTACCGCAAAGGCACCTGCGCCGATTGCGCTCAGGGTGGCGTTTGCACGGGACATTGCTCCAACAAAAAGACCTGCGCCGCACTTAAGGGCGTGGACAAAATCGCCGAAGACTTGGGCCGCGGTATCAAATAAAGGTCCAGGCACCCAAGCGCCTCGCGAGCATCCGTTCGCGGGGCGCTTTGCACATTTGGGGGAGAGTGTGGCGAGTTGAAGAGTATTTTTGGGTATCGCTAACTATGTGGTCAACGGCCCGCTCACCGTGGTCCATGCCGTAGCGAGCGCCAATCTCGCCGTCGAAGGCATGACCAACTACCTGGGCCTCTAACTCCATCCCGCCCATCAGTTGCGGTGAAATACAGACTGTTTTGGCCGTCAAAGGCCTTATCTACTCCGTATTCCACCGCAACTTTTTTGTGGGGTGGGCTAGAGACGCTGCATGCGGTACCCGACACCCATGTGCGTCTGAATCATCTTGGGGTGAGAGGGGTCTGCCTCGATCTTCTTGCGCAGGGTGCGCATGAACACGCGCAGGCTCGCCAGATCGCTGTCCCAGCTCGTGCCCCATATCTCGCGGGTGATGAAGGTGTGGGTGAGCACCTTGTCGACGTTTTTCGCCAGAAGGACGAGCAATTTGTACTCGGTTGGGGTGAGCGAGAGCTCGCGTCCGTCTTTCGTCGCGTATCCCGCGGCGTAGTCGATATGCAGCGGACCGTTGTCGAACGTGCTCGCTTCTGTCGATTCGCTTGACGCCATCGAGGAGCGCCTCAAATTCGCACGGACGCGCGCGAGCAACTCATCCACAGAAAAGGGCTTGGTGAGGTAGTCGTCTGCCCCTGCGTCAAGTGCTGCAATCTTGTCGGAATCTTCGGTGCGCGCCGAAATGACGATAATGGGGACTGCCGACCAGCTTCGGATCTTCGTGATGACCTCGATACCGTCAATGTCGGGAAGGCCGAGGTCGAGCATGATGAGGCTGGGGCCGTGCGACACCGCATCCATGATGGCGGCCTGGCCGTTGCAAACCTTGCTCACGACATAGCCGTGGAGGTCAAGCGCGGTCGAAACGAGGTTTTGAACGGTCAGGTCATCTTCGACCAGGAGGATGCGTGGCTTAGCGGCATTATTCATGAATCTCGATCTCCTCGGCGGGCAGGGTAAAACGGAAGACGGCCCCATGGGGGTGGTTGTCGCGAGCTTCGATGACGCCGCCATGCGCCTCCACGATGGAGCGGCAGAGCGACAGCCCAAGGCCGATGCTTCGACGCGAATCCACGGGCCGCGTATTGCGTGAGGTGAAGAAGCGCTCAAAGATATGAGGCTTGTCGCAGTCTGCCACACCCGGCCCATCGTCTGCGACGTCCACCACGACGAACGCACCCTCGCGACGTGCGCTGATGGTGACAGTCGAGTCCTCGGGCGTGTATTTGAAGGCGTTCATGATGAGATTCGTAAGCACCTGCATGATGAGATGGACGTCGATGCGTACCAGCAGGATGTCGTCAGTGTGCTCGATGGTGACGGTACGTCCATGCGATGCTTGGGCGACATGGCTGAGGGCGGCCTCGATGACCTCGTCGATGAGCTCGGATGTGAAGTTGAGGCAAATGGTGCCATCCTCGACGCGTGTGATGGCGAGGAGGTTCTCCACGGTATCGATAAGCCAGAGGGAGTCGTCGTAGATGGCATCGGCAAGATCGCAGCGTTGTTCGAGGCTGAGCTTCTCGTCGCTCTTCCGAAGGATTGCCGCAGATCCGGATATAGCCGTGAGTGGTGTCCTCAAATCGTGGCCGATGGAGCGCAAAAGGTTGGCGCGCAGCTGCTCGTTTTTCGCCAAGACCGCAGCCTCTTCGCGCTCTTGCGCCGCCCGGTCGCTTTCGAGCGCCAAGGCGCATTCGCCTACGATAGATAGGACGATCGAATGCTCGAAGGCTTCGATCTCGCGCCCCTCCAGGTCGATGCCGATGACACCGAATACCTTGTCGCCGGTGCGAACCGCGAGGTAGAGGCAGCGCGCCTCGGGCAGGGTCCGCGTGCTTGCGCCCGCGCGTTTGTTGTTGGTGTAGGTCCAGGTTGCAACAGCGCGCTCGTAGTCGGTGAGCAGCGACGCGGATCGGTTTTCGGTGCCAGCGGACTCATAGAGCGTCTTGCCGAGCGTGCCGTGTTCGGCGGTGTAGAAGACCACGTCGAGTTTTAGCAGTTTGATGAGTTGGTTCATGGCGACGCGGGCACACTCCTCCGCGCTATGGGCTTGCTGCAAGAGCTGGTTCGTTTCGAGGAGTACGCGCGTTTTGAATGCGTTCTCGGCGGAGGTACGGGCGTTGTCGGCGATGCGCGCAGTTAACTCGCCGGCGACCATAGCGGTAGCGAACATGATGCCGAACGTGACCAGATAGCTTCGGTCGTAGCTGGCGAGCGAAAACAGAGGCGTTACGAAGCAGAAGTTGTAAAGCACTACAGAGAGCACGCTCGATACGATCGTGCAGATACGCCCCGTCGTGGTGACGGCGGTCAGCAGGGCCGTGAGGATATAGAGGGATATGATGCTGGAATCGGCAAATCCCAGATGGCGGAAAGCCGTGCCGATCGCTGTGGCGACAAGAGAGAGGGCCAGCGTGCGAAGCACGTTTCGGCTGCTGGGCGGCTGCAGGGCGAGCGCATGGCGGCGTCCTTTGGGTCGGGAGGGCGGAGTCGACTGGTCTGGAATGATGTAAATGTCGAGGTTCGGGGCGAATGTTATGAGCTGTTCTACGAGAGATTTGCGGCCAAAGAGGGCCTGACGGACGCTGCTGTGCTCGCCCGTGCGCCCCATGACGATCTTCGAAATACCCGACAGGCGTGCGAACTCGGAGATCTGAAACGCGACGTCGTCGCCATAGACGGTTTCCATATGTGCTCCGAGCTGCTCGGCTAGGGCGATATTGTCTGCAAGCTTGGCGCGCTCATCATCGCTCATGGCTTGCGTGCGCGGGCTCTCTACGAACAGGGCGACGAGCTCGCTGCGAAACGCTTTCGCCATGCGTGCGGCGGCACGGACGATGCGGGGATTGGTCGGCGCCGGGGAGACACAGACTAAGATACGCTCCCTGGTGTAGTAGTCACGGTTTCCCAGCACGCGTGCGGCGTCTGTGAGGTGGCCGGTGCGATCGGCGCAGCGGCGCAGCGCGATTTCTCGGAGTGCGGTGAGGTTCTCGACGGTAAAAAAATGCTGTTGCGCTCGCTCGGCTTGTGCGGGACGGTAGACGAGGCCGGCGCGAAGGCGCTCAAGTAGGTCTTCGGGCTCTATGTCAACGAGCTCGACCTGGTCGGCATCATCGAAGATGCGGTCGGGGATTCGTTCGCTCACGACAACGCCGGTGATGGATGCAACCATGTCGTTTAGGCTCTCGATATGCTGAACGTTCACAGTCGTATAGACGTCGATGCCTGCATGTAGAAGTTCCTCGACGTCTTGATAACGTTTGTCGTGGCGAGACCCCGGCGCATTCGTATGGGCGAGCTCGTCGACAAGGATGAGCTGAGGGGCGCGTTCGATAGCCGCATCTAGATCGAACTCGCTGAGCGCAATGCCGTTGTGCTCAGCGAGTTTACAGGGCACGTTCTCAAGCCCTTGTGCAAGATGGGCAGTTGCCGGACGTTCGTGCGGCTCGATGTATCCCGCGACGACGTCGACACCTCGCCGCTTGGCGGCGTGGGCGGCTTGAAGCATCGCATAGGTTTTGCCTGCACCAGCAGCGTAGCCAAAGAAAATCTTGAGGTGTCCCCGGCTGGTTCGAGCGTCATCGGCGGCCTCGTCTTTCTCAATTGCCTTGAGGATGAGGTCTGGATTGACGCGAGTGTCCGATGCGTCGCGCTGCATAGCGTAGCCTTTCTGAAACGTTGCCCATGCGTGCATACGCGGTGAGGACGCCACTGTATGCTCGCGAGGTCGAGTATAGGCGCACTGCAGCCGCAATAGTGCTTTCTACCTGCATCTTTACGGCATCTTAAGGTCGTGAGCCCCGGCCCTCACGCCTCTTTAATCTCTAGAAGCGTTTACTGTCCCCAGGCGCTTGCGAGAGCAGGCGTCCGAGACATCGGACCGCGCGTGAAAGGGGCGGTAAATGAACATCCTCATTCCCATCATCGGAGTCGTCTGCATTGGACTCCTTATCTATTACATCTACATTCTGATGAGGAGTGATTCGTAAACTATGGACGCTGCGATTCAGTACATCTTGTACTTTGCCGTGCTCGTCGTCCTGGCCGTTCCGCTCGGTCGGTTCATGGCCCATATCATGGATGGTGAGCATACGTTCCTGTCGCCTGTGATTGCTCCTGTGGAGCGTGGCGTCTATCGTCTGCTTCGCATCGACGCGGCAGAGCAGATGGGGTGTAGGCGCTACCTGGCGAGCGTGCTGGTCTTTTCGGGGATCGGCCTCGTGGTCCTTGTGGCACTTCAAGCGCTTCAGTCCTTCTTGCCAGGCAATCCCCAGCACCTGCCGGGTGTGCCATGGGACCTGTCGTTCAATACGGCTGCTTCCTTCATAACCAACACCAACTGGCAGTCCTACTCCGGCGAGACCACCCTGTCCTACCTTGTGCAGTTCATGGGTCTCACCGTGCAGAACTTCGTTTCCGCTGGCACCGGTATCGCGGTCATGTTCGCGCTGATTCGTGGCTTCCGTCAGGTCAAGGAGCAGAGCTTGGGTTCCTTCTGGGTCGACCTCACCCGCACCGTCCTGTATGTGCTCATCCCGCTGAACCTCGTGTTCGGCATCTGCCTGGCTGCCGGTGGCGTCATCTCCAACTTCCAGCCGGCTCAGAAGGCTGAGCTCGTAGAGCCCGTCGCCGTCCAGCCTAATGCAGACGGCGGCTGGAGCGTCCTCGACGGCGCCCAGATCGAGGGCGACACGGTCAAGGTCGACGGCAAGGTTGTCGAGGGCGCACGCGTGGTCACCGAGCAGTTCCTGCCCCAGGGTCCTGCGGCTCCTCAGGTCGCCATCAAGCAGTCCGGAACCAACGGCGGCGGCTTCTTCGGCGTGAACTCCGCCCATCCGTATGAGAACCCCAGTGCCTTCACCAACATCATCGAGATGACCAGCCTGCTGCTGATCCCGGCTGCCTGCTGCTTCACCTTCGGTATCGGCGTCAAGAACACCAAGCAGGGCAAGGCCATCTTTGCCGCCATGTTCATCCTGCTGGTGATCTTCACCGGCATCATCGCCGTCAACGAGCATGCGGGCACCCCGCAGCTGGCCGATGGCGGAGCGGTCAATATCGAGATGACCGACGGCCAAGCCGGCGGCAACATGGAGGGCAAGGAGAGCCGCTTCGGTATCGTCACCTCCTCCACGTGGTCGGCTTACACCACCGCCGCTTCCAACGGCTCGGTTAACTCCATGCACGACTCCTACACCCCGCTGGGCGGTTTTGTCCAGATGCTCCAGATGGCTCTGGGCGAGGTTGTCTTCGGCGGCGTGGGCTGCGGCCTGTACGGCATGATCGGCTTCGCCATCCTCACAGTGTTCATCGCCGGCCTTATGGTCGGCCGCACGCCCGAGTTCCTGGGCAAGAAGATCGAGCCGGGCGAGATGCGCTGGGCAGTTGTCCTGTGCCTGGCAACTCCGTTTGCCATTCTGGTGTGCTCGGCCATCGCCTGCATGGTGCCCGGTCTTGCCGACCAGCTCAACAATGGTGGCGCGCACGGCTTCTCCGAGGTGCTGTATGCCTTCACCTCATGCGGCGGCAACAACGGCTCGGCGTTTGCAGGTATGAACTGCAACATTCCCTGGATCAACGTCATGCTCGGCCTCGAGATGCTGTTCGCCCGCTTCATGCCCATCATCGGTACGCTGGCTATCGCCGGCTCGCTGGCCAAGAAGGGTAAGGTCGCCGAGAGCGCCGGTACCCTGTCTACCACCAACGGCATGTTCGTATTCCTGCTCGTGTTCATCGTTCTGCTGATCGGTGCCCTGAGCTTCTTCCCGGCCCTGGCGCTTGGCCCCGTTGCCGAGTTCTTCCAGATGATTGCGTAAAGGAGGGCGCAGATTTATGACTATGCAAAAAGACATGATGGGCCGCGCGGTCCGCGACTCGTTTGCCAAGCTGGACCCTCGCGTCCAGATTCAAAACCCGGTCATGTTCCTGGTGTGGCTTTTAGCCGTCATGACCTCCGTCCTGGTCGTCGCTTCCATCTTCGGTGTGCGGGACGCGGGTGTGCCCACCTACTATGTGGTCGCCATCGCGGTCATCCTGTGGCTCACCGACCTGTTCTCGAACTTCGCCGAGGCGTTTGCCGAGGGCCGCGGTAAGGCTCAGGCTGATTCTCTGCGTGCGGCCAAGAAGGATGTCGAGGCCCATCGCATCGAGTCCGTTGAGGACAAGGAGCACTTCACCGTCGTTCCCGGCACCGAGCTCACGCGCGGCGACCTGGTGATCGTACGCGCCGGCGAGCAGATTCCCGGCGACGGCGACGTCATCGAGGGCGCTGCCTCCGTTGACGAGTCCGCCATCACCGGCGAGTCCGCCCCCGTGGTCCGCGAGGCCGGCGGCGACCGCTCTGCCGTTACCGGCGGTACCACGGTGCTGTCCGACTGGATCATCGTCAAGATCTCCAGTGAGCCCGGCCAGAGCTTCCTGGACAAGATGATCGCGATGGTCGAGGGTGCCGCGCGCAAGAAGACCCCTAACGAGATCGCTCTGGAGATCTTCCTGGTGGCCCTTTCCATCGTCTTTATTCTGGTCACGCTGGCCCTGTATTGTTACTCCTGCTTCTCGGTCGGTCTTAACGACATGGTCAACCCCACGGCCGTGACCACGCTCGTGGCGCTGCTCGTGTGCCTGGCTCCCACTACCATCGGCGCCCTTCTGTCCGCCATCGGCATCGCCGGCATGAGCCGTCTGAACGAGGCCAACGTGCTGGCCATGTCTGGCCGCGCCATCGAGGCCGCCGGCGACGTCGACATCCTCATGCTCGACAAGACCGGCACCATCACCCTGGGTAACCGCCAAGCCGCCGAGTTCATCCCGGTCGACGGCGTCGATCCCGCGGAGCTGGCCGATGCCGCCCAGCTTTCCTCGCTGGCCGACGAGACCCCCGAGGGCCGTTCCATCGTCGTGCTCGCCAAGGAGCAGTTCGGTCTGCGCGGCCGCACGCTCGAGGATAAGGGCATGGAGTTCATCCCGTTCACCGCGGCAACGCGTATGTCCGGCGTGAACTACGAGGGCAATGAGATCCGCAAGGGCGCTGCCGATTCCGTGCGCACCTATCTGGAGGCAGCCGGCGGCGTGTTCTCCCAGGAGTGCGAAGAGGCCGTCGAACGCATCGCCAAGGCCGGCGGCACCCCGCTGGTCGTGACCAAGAACTGCCGCGTGCTGGGCGTTGTGTACCTCAAGGACATCATCAAGTCCGGCGTTAAGGAGAAGTTCGCCGACCTGCGCAAGATGGGCATCAAGACCATCATGGTGACGGGCGACAATCCGCTCACCGCCGCGGCAATCGCCGCCGAGGCCGGCGTTGACGACTTCCTGGCCGAGGCCACCCCTGAAGGCAAACTCGAGAAGATCCGCGAGTTCCAGCGTGAGGGTCACCTGGTCGCCATGACCGGCGACGGCACCAACGACGCGCCCGCTCTGGCCCAGGCCGACGTCGCCGTGGCCATGAACACGGGCACCCAGGCTGCCAAGGAGGCCGGCAACATGGTCGACCTCGACTCCAGCCCCACCAAGCTCATCGAGGTCGTGCGTATTGGCAAGCAGCTGCTCATGACCCGCGGCTCGCTCACGACCTTCTCGGTGGCCAACGACGTGGCGAAGTACTTCGCTATCATCCCGGCCCTGTTCTCGCCGATCTATTCGGGACTGGGCGCCCTCAACATCCTGAGCCTCACCAACCCGTTGACGGCCGTGCTGTCCGCCATCATCTACAACGCGCTGGTCATCGTCGCGCTAATTCCGGCGGCTCTCAAGGGCGTCAAGTACCGCGAGGTTCCATCCGGCCAGCTGTTGACCCATAACCTGCTGGTGTGGGGTCTGGGCGGCATCGTGGCGCCGTTCGTATTCATCAAGATTATCGACATGCTGCTGGCCTTGTTCGGCATTGGCATGATGTAGACGGAGGTTTGTATGTTCAAAGGTATCGCATCGCGCGCACTTGGCGTGTTCGCGCTGTTTACCATCGTCTGCGGCCTGGGATACACGCTCGTGGTGACCGGCGTCGTGCAGCTTGCGTTTCCGTACCAGGCGAACGGATCGCTTATTACGGTCGACGGCAAGGTTGTGGGTTCCGAGCTCATCGGCCAGAACTTCGATGACGAAGCCCACATGTGGGGTCGTATCCAGAACGTGTCAATTGTCGAAGGCGAAGACGGCGAGCTCATGGCGTATGGTGCCCCGTCCAACCTGTCCCCGGCGAGTGAGAAGTATCGGCAGCTTGTGGATGCGCGCGTGAAGAAGATTCGCGCCGCCAACTCCGATGCCGATATGGACGCTGTGCCCGTCGACCTGGTGACGTGTTCGGGGTCCGGCCTCGACCCGGAGATCTCTCCGGATGCCGCCGAGTACCAGGTCCCGCGCCTTGCCAAGGCCACGGGCAAGAGCGAAGACGAGGTGCGCGAGATCATCGCCCAGTGCACCAAGGGCCGTTTCCTCGGCGTGTTCGGCGAGCCCACGGTTAACGTGCTCAAGGTGAACCTTATGCTGGACGGCGCGCTGTAAGTGAGGGAGTGGCGGATGAGGGCATGACTGACTATCTGAGCCCTCAATTCCACCCCGCCCATCGGTTGCGGTGAAATACGGACTGTTTTGGCTGTCAAAAGTCTCATCTACTCCGTATTCCACCGCAACTTTTTTGTGAGGGTCGGGATTGAAGGTGGGGAGTGCGAGCGAGTGCGAATGCGGCGGATACTGATACGATAAGTACGTTAGTAACTGCCGCCGAGCGGCTCAAACGAAAGGAAGCCTGCATGGAGTCTTCTGCCTATCCAATGCTCTTTAGCCCGATCAAGGTCGGTACGACCGAGGTCAAGAACCGCGTCTTTATGCCGCCAGTGTCAACCAACCTGGCCGATCATGGCTATGTGACCGACGACTTGGTCGATCATTACCGCGCCCGCGCCAAGGGCGGCGTGGGCCTCATCATCACCGAGGTCGTGACGGTCGAGCCCACCTATACCTATCTGCCGGGTGACATGTGCTGCTACGACGACACGTTTATCCCCGGCTGGGAAAAGCTCGCCGCGGCCGTCCACGAGTACGGCTGCAAGATCATGCCGCAGCTCTTCCACCCCGCCTACATGGCCTTTAACATTCCAGGCACGCCGCGCCTGATCGCCCCGTCCTTTGTGGGCCCGTCCTATGCCCGCGAGGCACCGCGTCCCATCACGGTTGACGAGATCCACGAGCTCACGCATCAGTTCGGCGACGCTGCCGTGCGTATGCAGAAGGCCGGCGTCGATGGCGTCGAGGTCCATGCGGCGCACGCCCACGGTATGCTCGGCGGCTTTTTGACTCCGCTCTACAACAAGCGTACCGACGAGTACGGCGGCTCGCTCGACGCCCGCATGCGCTTCCTGCTCGAGGTCATCGCCGAGATTCGCGAGCGCTGCGGCAAGGACTTCATTATCGACGTCCGTATCTCGGGCGACGAGTACACCGATGGCGGCCTGACCCTCAACGACATGATCTACGTCTCGCGTCGCCTGGAGAAGGCCGGCGTCGACATGATTCATGTGTCGGGCGGCACCACCATCAAGCGTGGCTCCGCAATTCCCGCCGCCGGTACGCAGCAGGCCTCGCATGCCGCCTGCTCGCGCGAGATTAAGAAGCACGTCAACATTCCCGTTGCCACGGTCGGCCGCATCAACGAGGCCTGGATCGCCGAGGAGCTGATCGAGGACGGCGCCGCCGACATCTGCATGATGGGCCGCGCCAATCTGTGCGATGCCGAGTTCTGCAATAAGGCGGCTGCCGGCAACGCCGACGAGATCCGTCCCTGCATCGGCTGCCTGCGCTGCCTGAACGGCATCATGTTTGGCAAGCGCATCTCCTGCACCGTCAACCCGGACGTCGAGCGCGACGAGGCCGGCTACGAGCCTGCCGCCGAGGCCAAGAACGTGCTCGTCGTGGGCGCCGGTCCCGCTGGCATGGAGGCGGCCTACATTGCCGCCAAGCGCGGCCATAACGTGGTGCTCGTGGATAAGCAGGACGAACCGGGCGGCGAGATGCGCATCGCGGCCGTTCCGCCGGCAAAGCAGGAGCTCACTCGTGTGATCAAGTACCAGTACCGTCGCCTGGCCGAGGCCGGCGTCACGTGCGTATTTGGCACTGAGCTTACTGCCGAGGACATTCAGCGTGACTACGCCGGCTACGAGGTCGTCCTAGCTTATGGCGCCGAGCCCATCGCTCCGGCCTTCATGCAGGGCTTTAAGCAGGTTATGACGGCTGACGACCTGTTGGGCGGCAAGGCTTTTCCGGGCAAGAAGATCGTCATCGTGGGCGGCGGCACCGTCGGCTGCGAGACGGCCGATTACCTGGCCCCGTTGGTCAACGACCTGTCGCCGGCCAATCGCGATGTCACCGTCATCGAGATGACCAAGACGCTCGCCGCCAACGAGGGCGGTGCCGGCCGCGCGGTGCTCATCACGCGCATGCTCTCCAAGGGTGTCCACGTGCTGACTGAGGCCAAGGTGACCGAGATTACCGAGGATGCTATCAGCTACGAGAAGGACGGCGAGGTCCACACCATCACCGGTGCCGATACGCTGGTGCTTGCCATGGGCTATCGTCCCAATACCAAGCTGGCAGACGACCTGGCTGCAGCCGGTGTTGCCACCCACGTGCTGGGCGATGCCAACAAGTGCGGTAACATTCGCGACGCCATCGGCGATGGCTACAAGGTTGCCTGCGAGCTCTAGTTAACCCTTTGTTGCGTGGGGGCCAGGTTACTTTGCGCTAAGTTGATGCATGTAAACCTGACCCCATTGCACCATTTGATAAAACGCAAGCGCTCGCTGCCTGCGTTTTATCAAAGAAAGATTATTGTCGAGCCTTAAATGCCTTTTGTTTGTGTGCCTTCCGCAATCATATTGCGGTTGTAGACCAGGTGCAGATACATCGCATCGTGAGCGGCGGTGGGGTTGCGCGTCTCAATGGCGTCGGCCACACCGTGGTGCGTGCGGATGGTCTCCTCGACGAACTTTTTTGCCCGTTACGTCGATAAAGAGGGGAACGGATGCCTTGAGCACACCCATCAGACGGGTAACGGCGAGGTTGCCGCCATCCCAGGGCGGCTTCATGGGGTAGCGCCCGTACGCATCGAATTTTTCCTCTCATAGATGTGCGGCACAAAGAGCCCCGAGTTCATACGAGCTCGGGGCTCTTTTCGTTTGGATTTCAGACGTATTGACAGACGAAAACAGTCTGCGTCCGGTATTGAGCCATACGAAAGCGAAATTATGCGTCTTAATTCCGTACGCAAATCAAGACGAAAACAGTTTGCGTCTTATATAAATCAGTACGCAAACGGTTTTCGTCTTATAATACGGTTATGAATGGTACGAAACGAGGGGGTTGTGCATATGGTTGTTAGAGAGAGCCCTACAGTCGAATACAAGGAAAGCGTTACGCCGACGTTTCTTAAAACGGTGAGCGCCTATGCAAACTATGGGACGGGCAAGATTGAGTTTGGCGTTGATGACGAGGGCGTGGTTGTCGGCCTTGCAGATCCGGTCGCAGAGTGTCTCCGCATCGAGAACATGATTAATGACAGCTTGGACCCCGCTCCCCGTTACACGCTCGAGCCCGATGAGAAACACGGGACCGTAATCCTTACGGTTTATGAGGGACAGGACAAACCCTATCGAAGCAAGGGAAAGGCCTACAGGCGAAACGATTCGGCAACGGTGGAGGTCGACCGGTTTGAGTATGGCAGGCTGACGCTCGAAGGCAGCAACGTAACGTTCGACGCGCTCACGTCGGCTCGCCAGGACTTGAGCTTTCATACGCTCGAGCATAAGTGTGTTGAACACCTCGGCATTTCCGAGCTAACGTCGGATATCTTGCGTACGCTCCGCTTGCTCGGCAAGGATGGCTATACCAATGCCGCGGCGATTTTAGCGGATAAGAATGATTTTCCAGGCATCGACTGCGTCCGTTTTGGCGATACCGAGGATGTGATCTTGGATCGCGAGGCGGCGACAAATGTATCCGCAATTGAGCAGGCGGACAGGGCGGTGGCTATGTTTGCACGCTACTACCGTTATGAGCGTATCGAAGGGATGGAGCGCGTCCAAACCGATCGAATTCCTCTTGAGGCATTCCGCGAAGCTGTTGCAAACGCTTTAGTGCATCGGACGTGGGACGTTCGAGCGAACGTTCAAATTGCCCTGTACGATGATCGCGTCGTTGTGACCTCCCCCGGATCGCTGCCCGCCGGTTTGACGACGGAACAATACCTGTATGGGCAGATATCCGTGCTCAGAAACCCCATCGTTGCAGAGGCCTTCTTAAAGCTGGATTACATCGAGAAATTTGGTACGGGAATTGCGCGCATTAGACGTGCCTATCGCGATTCGATCAATCAACCAATTTTTGATGTTCGCGGCGGCATGGTGGCCGTCACATTGCCCGTTACCGATGCCTTTGAAGGGTCCGAGGAAGAGGTCCAGGTTCTCAAGGCCTTGTCGGGCGGGCGAATTATGTCGCGAAGCGAGATTGAAAAACAGACGGGGCTGAGCCGCATGCGGACGTTGGCGGCACTCGAATCTCTGCTTGAACGGAATGCAATCGTAAGGCAGGGAACCGGGCGGGCCACGAAATACGAGCGCTCATAGTCCAAAAGAGCCATGGTACAAGACGGACCCCAAGCCAGCGTTGGCTTGGGGTCCGTTATATCCCGGATGGTAATGGGCCGATTATTGTCAAGTTATAGCAAAGTACAGCGACGTACAGCAAAGTATAGTGAGATATAGCAAGCCGTATAGCGCGCCTTGATTTTCAACCCTTGATTATCAACCGTCCGTATTTCACAGCAACTTATAACAGGCTCGGGGTGCCGATTTGGGGTGCAGTAGTGCTGCGCCACGAAAAGGGCCTATCTACTACGTTTAAGCCGCAGGGGTCAACCATAGTCGGTTTTTTCGAAAATCGACAAGCTGTCTACCTGCGGTTTTGTTTTCACGGTTTTCGGTATGGCCGAGGCTATCCGTGTTAACGTAATAGATGGGCCACTTTTGTGGCAAGGGGGGCCGATCTGCGGGCCAGGGTAGCTAAAAGAGCCCCGTCCCAAAAAGACTGATTGGGAGCTGGGGCGTGTCGATGCGATAGTATTACGTGGTGAAATTCGACAAACCGTGAGCTTCATCCGAGGGCTTTATGGAACAACACCAGCATAATCAGAGCCTGCAAGATCAGGCATACAACGCATTGCGCTCCAAGATCATCTATGCCGAGCTCAAGCCCGGCACGCGCCTTTCGGCGATTGGTCTGGAAAAGGAGACGGGAATCGGGCGCACGCCCATTCGCGAGTCTTTTGTGCGCTTGCGTGAGCAGGAGCTGGTGGAAACGCGTCCCAAAAGCGGCACCTATGTCTCAAAAATCAGCATGGAGCGCGCCGAGAACGCCTGTTTCTTGCGCGAGAAACTCGAGAGAAGCGTGCTCATTAAATGCTGCTCTGCCGTCACGCCCGAGCAAAAGCAGCGGCTCGAGCGGATTCTTGCCGAGTCCGAGTCGCTCGACCATAGCGAAACGCGTCGCTTTTTCGATCTGGACAACCTGTTCCATGAGACGTGTTTTGAGATTGCCGGCCGCCACATGTTGTGGGATTGGATGAAGAGCGTCAACACACATTTTGAGCGATACAACTGGTTGCGTATGGTGTCGCAGGATCTGGATTGGGAGCCGATTCGTCGGCAGCATCGCCGAATTCTCGAGGCCATTAAGAAGGGCGATACCGACGCGGCGAGCTACCTGGCAGAGACGCACCTGCATCTGATGCCCGAGGAACAGGGCCCGGTTATCGCCTTGCATCCCGACTACTTTGAGCTGTCGAAAGACTCGTCAATCTAGCCCATCGCCGCATCTGCTCGAGACACAAAAACGATGCTGCTCACCTACAGCGTTTTGCAACCGAGATTTTTAAAAAATGCCTAAAATGGCTCAGATTGCTGACAATTGGGAAACGGGGTGCGCTATGGCGCAGATGAGGATTAAGGACATTGCCGCCGAGGCGGGCGTGAGCCCGGCCACGGTCTCGCGCTATCTCAATAACCGCCCCGGGCAGATGACCGAGGAGACCCGCGCCCGCATCGCGGCGGTTATCGAGCGCACCGGCTATCGCCCACGTGCCGCCGCACGCAATCTGCGCAGCTCGCGCGCCAACCTCATCGGCGTAATCTTGGCCGACATCGCCAACCCGTTCTCCAGCGCCATGCTCGAAGGGCTTTCCGCCAGCGCCGCCGCGCGCGGCTGCTCGCTCATGACGGCCATTAGCGGCAACGACCCCGCCAAGGAAGCGGAGTCGCTCACCAGACTTATCGATGCCGGCGTGGACGGCCTGGTCGTCAACACCTGCGGAGGCAATGACGAGGCGATCGCCGCGGCAGCGGGACGCCTACCCGTTGTGCTGCTCGACCGCGATGTTGCCGATGGCGGCATCGATCTGGTGACATCTAACAACCGTGAGCTGGTCGCCGGCCTGGTAGACGCCTTGGCTGCTGCGGGCAGCGAGCGTCTGTGCCTGCTTACCGAGGCAAGCGATGACAGCCCCGTGCGTCGTGAGCGCGCTGAGGCGTTTGCCGACGAGCTCTCGCGCCGCGGCCTGGCCGGCGAGGTCGTCACCTTGGCGGATGGTGGTGCCGAGGGTGTCAGTCGCCTGGACGAGACCATCCGCGGCTATGCGGGTAAAAAGCTCGGCCTCATTGCCGTCAACGGCCTGGTCTTCCTGCGCCTGACCGAGGCACTGGCGCAGCTGGGTCCCTCGCTGCCGGCGGGCCTTAAGATCGCAACGTTTGACGATTACCCCTGGAACCACGTGCTCTTTGGCGGTGTGACCACGGCCGCGCAAGACACCCACACCATCGCCGAGCGCGTAATCGAGCGTCTGTCCGAGCGCATCGACGTCGTTACCACTACGGTGGGCGACGCCGCAAAGCTCGCCCCCAAGCGCATCGAGATCCCCGGTCACATCGAACACCGCGCTTCGACCTCGCGCTAGTCTGTGTGATATTATATAGACAATGTCATACAGGAGGTATCCATGGCTGCGTCTGTGCTGAGTGTTCGAGTGGACTCGTCAATTAAAGATTCATTTGCCGAGCTGTGCGAAGAACTCGGCATGACTTCGTCCGTTGCGGTCAATATGTTCATGAGGCAGATGTTGCGCGAGCGCTCGCTGCCGTTTGTGCCTTCACTCGGTAAAAGCTCTGCGAGCGAAAGCGCCGCAGCGGGCATTTTGGATACCGCTCAGATTGAGTCCGCCGTCCGCGAGGCAGCCAGCCCGATTCCCGCCATCAAAACCGTGATCCTATTTGGATCGTATGCCCGTGGCGAGGCGCGTGCAGATAGTGATATCGACTTGCGCCTCGAAGTCGATCGCGAGCAGGGCTTTGGTCTTTTTGCGTTGTCGGCGTTTGGCGAGGCAGTGCGCAAGGAAACCGGAAGGCAGGTGGACCTTGTCTCGAGCGATTATCTTGATGACGATCTTGCCGCGGTAATCGAGCGCGAAGGAGTGATCCTTTATGATCGCGCGTAAGTCAGACGGCCTCCGCGCCCAAGAGGTCTTGGAGGCCATCGCTGAAACGAACGAGCGCATCAAGGCTTTTGATATCACCGAGGACCAGTTTCTGCATGCGAATGACGTGCGGACGAGGGCGTTGGCGGACTCCCTTTTGATGTGCTCGCTTAGGGTGACGGAAGAAGCGGGCAAGTTGTCGGAACGCTCGCAGCGGCTTCATCCCGAAATTGAGTGGCGTGGAATTATCGGCATGAGAAATTACCTCGCGCATGATTACGGCAATGTCGACCGATCGGTTGTTTGGGATGCGGTGACGATGGAGTTTCCGGCGCTGGAACGAGCGTGTAGGCAAATTGTTTCCGAATCCGAGCGATAATCACTTGTCATACCAGCCTGTTCACACACGTTTTTTGAGCGCTTGATACGCTTTAACCCTGCGGAAACATTTTTCTGCGATAGTATCTGCGATATAGACCAGTCGAAACCCGCCCGAAAGAAAGGGGAGCGACATGAACCAGCAGAACATCGATTACGTACTCCGCTCCGTAGAGCAGCGTGATATCCGCTTTGTGCGTCTGTGGTTTGTCGACATTCTCGGCCGCCTCAAAAACTTTGCTATTAGCCCCGAGGACCTCGAGGTCGCATTTGAGGAGGGCATTGGCTTTGACGGCTCGGCCATCGAGGGCTTTGCCACGCCCGAGGAAGCCGATATGCTGGCGTTCCCCGATGCCTCGACCTTCCAGATTCTGCCGTGGCGCCCGAGCCACAACGGCGTCGCCCGCGTGTTCTGCGACGTGTGCACTCCCGATCGCAAGCCGTTTGCCGGCGACCCGCGCGATGCCCTGCGCCGCATGTTCCGCAAGGCCGAGAAGGCTGGCTATCTGCTCAACGTGGGCGCTGAGCTGGAGTATTACTACTTCCCCGACGAGCACACGCCCGAGCCGCTCGACAACGTGGGCTACTTCGATCTTTCGGTGAGCGATGCCGCTCGCGACCTGCGTCGTAACACGGTCCTCACGCTCGAGAAGATGTCCGTGCCCGTGGAGTACACCTTCCACGCCGCCGGTCGCTCACAGCACGGCATGAGCCTGCGCCACGCCGAGGCCCTGAGCATGTCCGACGCCATTACCACGGCCAAGCTCATCATTAAGCAGCAGGCTTACGAGAGCGGCTGCCACGCCTCCTTTATGCCCAAGCCGCTGGCGGGCGAGGACGGCAGCGCCATGTTTTTGCATCAGTCGCTGTTCGACCATGACGGCAACAACGTCTTTTGGGGCGAGGGCGACGAGAAGTACCATCTCTCCGACGTCGCCAAGCACTATATGGCCGGTATCTTGGCGCACGCGCGCGAGATTAGCGCCATCACCAACCCCACGGTCAATTCGTACAAGCGCATCACCACGGGCGGCGACTCCGTGCCGCAGTACGCCACGTGGGGCCTGCGCAACCGCGCAAGCATGATCCGCATCCCGGTCTACAAGCCCGGCAAGCAGCTTTCCACACGCATTGAGCTTCGCAGCCCCGATCCCATGGCTAACCCGTATCTGGTCAACGCCGTCACGCTGGCGGCTGGTCTCGACGGCATCGAGCGCAAGCTGGAGCTCCCGCCCGAGGCAACGGCCGAGACGCTCAAGCTCACCGGCCGTCAGATGCTCGAGGCCGGTTACGCGCCGCTGCCGCGCTCGCTCAAAGAGGCGCTCGACGTGTTTGAGGACTCGCAGTTTATGAAGGATGCCCTCGGCGAGCACATCCATAGCTTCTTCCTCAAAAAGAAGCGCGACGAGTGGCATAAGTTTGAGTCCACGATCACCGAATGGGAGATCAAGCACTACCTGGCGAACTCCTAATCGCGCTGGCTTGTCCCAGTACGATTGAGCTCATTTCTTTGGAGGCCGATATGTCCGAAAAGAGTGCCCTGTTCATGGCGCGCACGACGCGCTTCCACGAGTTTGCCCGCAGCTTGACGACCACCCTGGGTGTCGAGGTGAGTCTGGCCACCCCCGATTCGCCAACTGCGGCGCACGACTTTGACCTGCTGATTCTCGATTCCGATGGCATCCGTAGCGACCGCATCGATCAGATCGCCAAGTGGCTTGACGATCGCGGCGGCGTTCCCATGCTGGTGATCGTCGACGACGAGGCGCTCGGCACCCTGCGCCTGCCCAATCACGCGCATGCCGACTTTGTATGCCCCACGGCGACGCCCAACGAGCTCAAGGCTCGTGCGCAGCGCCTGATGGGCGAGGAGGAGACCGTCACCGCCGACGATGTACTCAACATCGATAACCTCGAGATCAACCTGGCTACCTACCAGGTGACGCTCGATAACGAGCCCATCGACCTGACGCTGATGGAGTACTCGCTGCTGAGCTTTTTGGCCACGCACCCCAACCGTGCCTACAGCCGCGAGGTGCTGCTGCACCGCGTGTGGGGCTTTGAGTACTGCGGCGGCACGCGCACCGTCGACGTGCACATTCGACGCATCCGCTCCAAGGTGGGCCCGCAGATTGCGGCACACATCACCACCGTCCGTGGCGTGGGTTATCTGTTTAAGGACTAGCAAGTAAATAGAGGGCAATGTGAGGGTACCGGAGATTTCACCAGTACCCTTTTCTCGTTTAGGGCGAAAAGAAGACCTTTCACCGATTAAAAGTGTGTCAGTAAAAACAATATCAAACGTATAACACTATCTAGCAAATATCATCTAGTTACCGTATCTCCCTACTACACGGATGGAGGAAGAAATGCGTTATTCGAGAAAGGTGATTGTCGGATTCATAGTGTTGCTTGCCGCCCTGATGTCTCCAAGGTTGGTTTTTGGAGACGACGACTTGGTCCGTGTCACACCGCAAATAGCTGTGGAGCAAGCGCAGGCTTTCTTTGATGATGTATCGGATGAGCCGGTGACCGCTTGTGACCCAGTAAAAATGGTGAATTCCGATGGGGAATCAATCGGGTATATCGTTCGTGCGAAGCGGGATGACGTTAACTATGGCTACGTCGTATTTGATTCAGAGCGATCTTGGTGGATCAGCGAATACTGCTTGGCTCCGAACGCTCTTTTACCTATCGAGAGTGCAAGCGAAGAAATTGCACTCCTCGCATCCTCGGATAACGTCGTTGCGTTAAAGATTGACGAGCTAACTGTTGGCGTTGCCGACTTAGATAAAAACATTGTTTTAGACGCAAGTGGAAAAAAAGTACCAAATAAATTGTCCTCGGGAGGCAATCGCAGCGGATCGCCGGAACATTTCGATGACGTTTTTGTATCTGCCAAGGATTTGTATAAACAGGGATATGTTGTTGATGCGAGCAAAACGGTTTCGGGAATAATAACGCCAACGCAAACAGAAGTTATCAAAGAAACGGGGACTTATGCTTGCGCTGTTTCGGCAATGTTTGCAGTTAGCAGTCACTATGTGACTTTGAACCGCCTTAAATTGTCCGATTTATACTCGGAGCTTTGGAGGCTGTCGGGGACATGGGAAGAAGAAGAAAAGAAATATGATCAAGCGACTGGTCTGTACTTTACTCAAGGCAAGACTTCTCCTGACAAACCCGCTCCGGCCTTAAAGGAGTTTTGTGCAAGACGAGGCAAGGAGCTTGAGACGTCATTCGTTTGGTATCCGTCATGGGATTCCTTTAGGGTGAATACCGACTCGGGGAATCTGAGTATTTTCTCTGGAAGGCTCCGGTCAAATGGCAGCGGGCACGTAATGGCAGTTGTGGGCTACGTGGCAATGCATAACACATACTCGAATGCCAAGAAGTACCTGCTTGTTGTTTGGAATGGATGGACAAACCAGCTACAGTTTCTTCCATATGACGTATCAATTTACACGTCTCACGATGGCACATATTGCAAGGGTTGATTGTACTCGTGAACGGCGACAAGTTCATTCGAAGGGCAATGCTCCTATTGGTGCTTTCCTTTGCTTTGCTCACCGCAGCGAGCTTCTTTCTGTTAAGGGCGACTAATGGGGGAGAAAACGACACGGTTGTTGCAGTCGAGGTGCGCGCTCTATCGGATGTTCATAACGGGCAATTTGAGGCGCTTATGCCAAGTGGTTGCCGTAAGAGAATCGATATGCGCCGTAAGTCAAGTTCCGGATATGTCTCAGGGTTGAAAGCAGGTGATAAATGGATTCTAGTTTTTGTGGAAGATAAGGAACTTGACGGGACTGTTCTGTATCCCCATTCAGCTGAGAAAGTCAAATCAAGTAGACAAGGGGAATGAAGAATGATTGATAGAAAGCAGTTCTTAGGTCTGATGGCGGGGGCTCCTATTTTGATGCGAGCCGGGATGGCAGAAGCCGTGGAGTTGCCGGACGCTCAGAAGCGATTGACGCTCGTGGTCGACACGGTGGTCAGAGATGAAAATGGCAATGAAAAAACGCGAACAAGAAGCAGAGAGACTATTTTCACGCCAGAGAGCAAAACTGTGTCTGCCGACGCTATGGCCGGTGATGTCATAACAATCCAGAGGGAATCAGATGAAACGTTGCCGCTGCTTGCCAAGATTGAGCTCACAGTCGCTTATTATAACGATAAAACAGAAATTGAGATTCGTTCCGGAAAGTACTCGATAGTCCAAATCGATCCGCTTGTGATGTATGCAAACGCTTGGTATGCGCTCATGCAGAAAGATAAATATGTGATGAACTACTTCGCAGAAGGCGAAGCATCATATGAAACGGGGTGGGGGCCAACGCCATACGACGCGGAGAAGGATAAGTGGACGTGCGGATCAGGCATGGGCGCGACGATTACGGACTTCATTAACGATTCAACATATAGCTTTGCTATCGACTGTTATATCGAATAGACATGACGGCATAAAACGAATTGGCCTATAAGCATGTCATTACTTAAGCAAAGCTGAAATCTTGGCATCTAGTGCTCGGGACTGCCCAGCTTGGGGTACAACTCAACGTGAACAATGATGGCCCGCCACATGTTTGGCGGGCCTTTGGTTATTTGACGAAAGGATCGCAGCTATGAGCGAGTACGATTCCCAGCGTCCCCAGGATGCGGGCAACGCCGGCGAGACCCAGCAGCAGCCGCGCGTGCAGGTGGAGTCGACGCCTGCCGATGGCAGTAACATTCCTTACGTGCAGGCCTACGACACGCAGACCGGAAAGCCGCTGGGCAGCCAGCAGGTTGTAAACAAGCACACCGTGGTCAAGACTAAGACCAAAAAGCTGCCGATCTTTATTACGGCGCTCGCCGGCTGTGCATGCGGCGCCCTGCTGGTCATTGCGCTCATTATGAGTGGCACGCTCAACATTGGCAGCGGAAAGAATGCCGTGACGGCGGGTGCTTCGGGTTCATCGACGCAAAAGATTACGATCGACTCCGAGGACACCACGCTGGCCGAGGCCGTCTCTGCCAAGGCGCTGCCCTCCGTGGTTTCCATTACCGCCACTTCGAGCGGCGGCCAGAATGGCTCGCTTTCGCAGTCTGCCGACGAGTCGGACGGCTCGGGCAGCGTCGGTTCGGGCGTTGTGCTCGATACCGAGGGCCACATCCTCACCAACAACCACGTGGTCGATGGCTATGACCAGTACGTGGTGACCATGGACGACGGCACCACCTACGAGGCCGAGTTCGTGGGCAACGATGCTTCGAGCGACCTAGCCGTCATCAAGCTCAAGGATGCTGACGCCTCTAAGCTCACGCCGATCGAGATCGGCGACTCTTCCAAGCTCAACGTGGGCGAGTGGGTCATGGCGATCGGCTCGCCGTTCGGCAACGAGCAGTCTGTCTCCACGGGTATCGTGTCGGCGCTGTATCGCTCCACGGCCATGAGCTCTACCAACGGTAACACCATCTATGCCAACATGATCCAGACCGATGCCGCCATCAACCCGGGCAACTCCGGCGGCGCGCTCGTTAACGACAACGGTGAGCTGGTGGGTATCAACTCGCTCATCGAGAGCTACTCGGGCTCCAGCTCGGGCGTGGGCTTTGCCATTCCCGTTAACTATGCCAAGAACATTGCCGACCAGATCATCGACGGCAAGACGCCGGTTCATCCGTACCTGGGCGCCACGCTTTCGAGCGTCAACGCGCTCAATGCTCGCACTAACAAGCTGAGCACCGATAGCGGCGCGTACGTGGCAAGCGTCGTCGAGGACGGTCCTGCCGCCAAGGCCGGCATCCAAGAGGGCGATGTCATTACCAAGCTGGGCGACGATGAGATTTCGAGCGCCGATGGCCTGATCATCGCGCTGCGCAGCCACGAGGTGGGCGAGAAGGTCGAGATCACGCTCATGCGCGGCAAGGAAGAGAAGAAGGTTACCGTCGAGCTGGGCTCCGACGAGGAGCTGCAGAACCAGCAGCAGGACGACAGCGCGACCGACACCGGCAACGGCGGTATTACCGACGAACAGCTGCGCCAGTACCTGGAGGAGCTGCTGGGCCAGCAGGGCCAGGGTCAAGGCTACGGTCAGGGTTACTAGCGAGCCGTTTCGCACATATCGAGGCCAGGGGGGGCTGTCCCATCAACGTGGGACAGCCCTTTTTTCTTATTGATCCGTTGGGGACGGAGGAAAACGGATCATTTGGAACTGACAGGGGCATGGTTTGATCGCGCGATCCACCCCAGTCTGGCGGCTGCCGATTCGGTGCGGTTCGAGACCGCTATTCGGCCTCATTGCGACCGGTGGTACTCTAGTATCCGTTTGAAATCGAGCGAAGGAGTGCCGCTATGGAGCAATCGAGCCTGTTTGGTGACGGCGTGGACATCGATACCGAAACGCCCGCGAGCACGGATACCGCCGTACCGGCCGATGCCCGTGCCCAGGCGGCAGCGCGTGCGGCCGAGCTGCGCCACGAGCTCGATTACCACGCCTATCGCTACTACATGCTCGATGCGCCCGAGATCACGGACGCCGCCTTTGACAAGATGCTCGTTGAGCTGCAGGAAATTGAGGCCACCTACCCCGACCTGGTGACGCCCGACAGCTATACCCAGCGCGTGGGCGGGTACGTGAGCGAGCAGTTTACGCCGGTCACGCATATGGCGCGCATGTATTCCATGGACGATGCCATGGATCTGGACGAACTCGACGCGTGGCTCCAGCGCACCGAGGATGCGCTCGGTGCCGGCAGCGTCACCTATACCTGCGAGCTTAAGATCGACGGCCTGGGCGTGGCGCTTACCTACCAAAACGGCACCTTCGTACGCGCAGCCACACGCGGCGATGGCACCACGGGCGAGGACGTGTCGCTCAACGTCCGTACCATCAAGGATGTGCCCATGCACCTGTCCGAGCCGGCGCTCGCCCACATGGGCGCCGACCGCGAGCGCACCATCGAGGTCCGTGGCGAGGTCTATATGCCCAAGGGCAGCTTTGTGCGCCTGAACGACGAGGCCGATGCCGAGGGGCGCGACCCCTTCGCCAACCCGCGCAACGCTGCCGCCGGCAGCCTGCGCCAAAAGGACCCCAAGGTCACGGCGCGCCGCGATCTCGCTACCTTTATCTATGCCATCGCCGATACCGATCCGCTGCACGTCCACAGCCAGCGCGAGTTCCTCGATTGGCTGCGTAGCGCCGGCTTTAGCGTCAACCCTAACGTGGCTCGCTGTGCCACACCCGCCGAGGTCCACGAGTTCTGTGCCCAGGCGCTCGAACACCGCGGTGACCTGGACTACGACATCGACGGCGTGGTCGTAAAGGTCGACAGCTTCCAGCAGCAGCTCGACCTGGGCTTTACCGCCCGCGCACCGCGCTGGGCCATCGCCTTTAAGTTCCCGCCCGAGGAAAAGCAGACCGTCCTGCGCGAGATTCGCATCCAGGTGGGCCGCACCGGTGTGCTCACACCGGTCGCCGAGTTCGACCCGGTGACGGTTGCCGGCTCCACCATCGCGCGCGCCACGCTGCACAACATCGACGAGATCCGTCGCAAAAACGTGCGCGAGGGCGACACTATCATCGTGCACAAGGCGGGCGACGTGATTCCCGAGGTCGTAGGTCCGGTGCTCGATAAACGCCCGGCCGATTCGGTCGACTGGCACATGCCCGAGGTCTGCCCCGTGTGCGGTAGCCCCGTGGTCCACGAGGATGGCGAGGTTGCCTACCGCTGCGTGTCCATCGACTGTCCCGCACAGCTCAAGGAGCGCCTGCTTCACTGGGTAAGCCGCGGCTGCATGGACGTCGACGGCCTGGGCGACGAGATCGTCGACAAGATGATCGCTGCCGGCCTGATCCACGATGTCGCGGACTTCTACCAGCTCACGGTCGACGACATCGCAGGCCTGGACACAGGGCGCGTGTACGCTAGCTCCAACAGCAAAAAGGGCGTCAAGAAGGGCGACCCCATCCCGGTGGGCCTCAAGACGGCCGAGAAAATCATCGCCGAGCTCAACAAGTCCAAGAGCCAGCCGCTCGGTCGCGTGCTGTTTGCCCTGGGCATCCGCCACGTGGGCAAGAGCGTGGGCGAGGTCATCGCCGAGCGATTCCTGTCGATTGATAAGCTCATCTTGGCGAGTGAAGAGGACATCGCCGAGTGCGAGGGCATCGGTCCCAAGATTGCGGCGAGCGTCAAGCAGTTCCTGGCCGTGCCCGAAAACCTTGCCGTGCTGGAGCGTTTGCGCCAGGCGGGTCTGTCGCTCGAGGTCGACTTGGGCGCCGCGCATGCACAAGCCGCAGCCGACGCGGGCGTGGCGGGCGAGCTCGCCGATGCACAACCGCTCGCGGGTCTGACCTTCGTGCTCACCGGCACGCTCGTCAACCGCACCCGCGACGAGGCAGGCGCGGCGCTCAAGGTGCTCGGCGCCAAGGTCTCGGGCAGCGTGTCCAAGAAGACGAGCTATCTGGTTGCCGGCCCCAAAGCGGGCTCCAAGCTCACCAAAGCCGAGCAGCTGGGCGTACCCGTGCTGGACGAGGACGCCCTCGAGCAGATCCTGGCGACTGGTCAGGTGCCGGAGGCTTAAGGCGTCGATAACCAAATTGAAGAACCGCCCGGAAGCACGATGCCTTCCGGGCGGTTCTTACTTTGCTGGGGCAACCGGCACCGTGATCTGCGTCACGTAGGTTGCCGGGTCGTCGCTGATGATGTCATCGATCAGGGCAATCTCGCGTTGCCCCGCTACGCCACCAACTTGTCAAAAGCCCCGCGGCGGTTGAGTACGGTAAATGCAATCACGCAAATGACCGCCGACAGAATGGACCCGCACGGCGAAGCGATGCCCATGGGAAACAACGTATCGGAATAGGCGTTCGACAGCAGCCACGCGCCCGGCACGCGAATGAGCGCCACCGCCAGCACGTTGTGCGCAAAGCCGATGTAGCTCTTGCCGTATGCAGCGAAAAAGCCGCTAAAGCAAATGTGGATGCCGGCAAAAATCGCGTCGAAAATGTAGCTGCGCATATAGCCGGTGCCGGCGGCGACTACTGCAGCGTCCTTGGCAAAAAAGCCGATAAACGCCGGCGCCACCAGCCACATCAGCACCGTGATCAGGCAGCCGTACACTACCGAGATCGTCATGGCGTCCTTGAGCACCTGACGCGCGCGGTCGCCCTTGCCCGCGCCGGCGTTTTGCGCCGTGAGTGCGCTGACGGTGGCGCCCATGGAACTCGGCACAATGAATAAAAAGCTGATCATCTTCTCGACCAGGCCCACGGCGGCGGCGTCGACGAGCCCTCGGTGGTTGGCGATGACGGTGATAAACATAAACGCCACCTGGATGCAGCCGTCCTGTACGGCCACGGGCACGCCGATCTTAAGAATGCTGCCGAGCACCTCGGGCTGGGGACGCAGGTCGCTGCGCTTAACGTGAATGTTCGTGCGGCGGCTCTTGAGCCACACGAGCGCAAGGGCAACGCTTGCCGTCTGGGCGGTTACCGTGCCGAGTGCCGCGCCTACGGGACCGAGTCCCATGTGGCCGATAAACAGAAAATCGAGTGCGATGTTGATGATGCATGCCACGCCGATCACGTACATGGGCGAGCGCGAATCGCCCAGGCCGCGAAAGATGGCCGAGAGGATGTTGTATGCGGCGATAAACGGAATGCCGACAAAGCAGATGCGCAGGTAGGCGGCAGTGCCTTCGACCGCTTCGACTGGCGTGCCAATGAGTGCCACGATCTGCGGGCACAGTGCGAGCAGGACAGCGGCCAGCACCACCGAGACGCCCATAAAGAGCGTGATGGTGTTGCCGATGGCAGCCTCGGCGCGGTCAAAGCGGCGCGAACCCACGGCGTGGCCGACGATGACCGTCGTTCCCATGGCCAGGCCCACAAGCGCCACGGTAATGATATAGAGCGTCTGCGCGCCATTGCCCACGGCGGTGATGCCGGCAGCGCCGCTAAACTGCCCCATCATGTACAGATCGGCCATGCCGTAGAGCATCTGCAAAAAGTACGAGAGCATATAGGGCAGGGCAAAGACCGCGATGGTCTTGAGGACATTGCCGCGTGTGAGGTCGTGTTCCATGGGCGGGGCTTTCTGGCTGGGTTTGTTTACGTACCAGTGTAGTGAAAACCCTACAACGATTGTAGAGTCAAGGTTTGTGCTGGCATCGGGGTGAAAAAGTCACGCTCCGAGCACAATGCTTTGACCTCTTCGTGCCCCTCACCTCGCCTCAAACCATCACAACATTCGACGTTTTTTGCCAAAAACGGGAAAAGCATCGAATGTTGTGATGGTTTTTCTACCACTCGACCGGGTGGAATCGCTTTCTTGCGCACGAAGGTGTGCGGACCCGTGGGCAGGGGAATAAGGTTGGTTATCCGACTCCATTGGAGGGCTCATGGACCTGCCGATCGTCCTGTCCCATAAGACTGCCTGGCTGTACCACAACGTGGCGCGCCCGTCCGAGCCGCTCTCGCGAGCAAGCAGTCTATACGATGAGGACTCGCTTGCTAACGAGGCGGAGCCGACCGCGAGCCTGCCCAAATTGGGACTCGATGCCAAGGGGCTGAGGGCTTCGACGGCAGTTGGGATCGCTACTGACTATCTGGTTTCGCTTGGTATTCCACGAGAAGAGCTCAATCATATCGATACGCTCGTCAACTTCGATTTTGAGCGCTCGACGCCGGCTGGATTTAGGTGCCATGTGTTTGGGGCGCCGGTACCTCCAGGGCATCTTATCGAGGTGGCAGAGGGCCTTCTGGTGGTTGATGAGGTCATGTGCTTTGTCCAGGCGGGTTCGTGGATGAGCGAGCCCGAGCAGTTGGAATATGGCTACGAAATCTGTGCCCGATACCATCTGAATCATCTGTCGACAGGCGATTATATCGAGATGGGGCAGAGGTATACCGTTGCCGACTTGATTGCCTATTGCAATGAGAACCGATCTCGTCAGGGGGCCATACGCGCGGCCGCCGTGCTCAAGCGCGTGCACGATGGCGCGCGATCGCCCATGGAGACGGCTACCACAATCATGGTCGTAGCAAAACGTTCCCAGGGCGGGCTAGGATACGTCAAGGTTGAGCTCAACCATCGGGTCGATGTTCCCAACGAGTTCAAGTATCTCGCAAAGGCCGGGTTTTTCGAGATCGACGTATATGCGCCTGCGAGCGGTACGGGGATTGAATACAACGGTTCGGACCATCTTGATAAACAGCGCAGCGCGTCGGATGCGGAGCGCATGACCGTGCTGAGCGCGCTGGGCTTTAGGATGATCGTTCTCACCGGGACTCAGTTTGCCCATCAGCTGCAATTGCACCGGGCGATGAACGCCATCGCACTCGCGATAGGCCTTAAGTGCGACCGAAGCGAAGCGTTCCAAAAGCGGCAGAACGACCTGCGAGAATTCGTGATTCGGCACTGGGACAGCGGTCTTTAGGGGCGCTTTGGTCCTTCTGCGGGGCGCTGCGGGTAGGCGTACCATCACAACATTCGACGTTTTTTGCCAAAATCGGGAAAAGCATCGAATGTTGTGATGGTTTGCGTGCTGAGGATGGGCTTGGGAAGCCGGTCTTGCTCGAAGCGACCTGTCCTGTCGTACGGGTGTCGGCAGGATTCTCCCGTGGGGTATTATGTTTTCCGAAGAATAAAACGCCGCGTGAGGGGAGGGCTGCGTGGACGGGCACGTGCAACATGACGGCTTTGGCCGCGATATCAACTACCTGCGCATTGCCGTTACCGACAAGTGCAATTTCCGTTGCATTTACTGCATGCCGGCCGATGGCGTGGCACCCCGCGCACACGATGAGCTTCTCAGCGCCGAGGAGATTGCCCGCTTTGTGCGCTTGGTGGCGGGGGAGGGCATTCGCCGCGTGCGCCTGACGGGCGGCGAGCCGCTGGTCAGCCGCCGTATCATCCCGCTTATTCGCGACATCCGCGCGATCCCGCAGATCGAGGACATCTCGCTTACCACCAACGGCGCCTTGCTGCCCAAGCTGGCGCCGCAGCTCAAAGACGCGGGGCTTAACCGCGTCAACATCTCGCTCGACACGCTCGACCCTACGCTTTTTGGAAAGATCACGCGCCTGGGTCGACTCGAGCAGACCGTGGCTGGCATCGACGCGGCGCTGGCTTGGGGCTTTGAGCCCGTTAAGGTCAACTGCGTTGTGGTGCGCCGACTCAACCAGGATGTGGCGGCTCTCGCGCGTCTGACTATCGACCGTCCCATTCACCTGCGCTTTATCGAATACATGCCTATTGGCGACGAGCACACGAGCTCGCATTGCGCTGTGGACCCGCATGCGCCCGCGCTCAATCCGGCGCTGTGGGATGCGAGCGATACCGTGCCGAGCGACGAGCTGCGGGCGCGCATCAATGCCGGGGCCGCCGCGGTGGGTCTGGGCGAGCTCGAGCCGCTCGACATCAACGACGCTCCTGCCGGTGCGGGCCCTGCGCGCTATTGGCACTTTCCGGGCGCGGTGGGAACGGTCGGCTTTATTAGCGCCATGTCTAACCATTTTTGTGCGAATTGCAACCGTCTGCGCCTGACGGCCGATGGCAACGTGCGTCCGTGCCTGTTCAGCGATGCCGAGTATTCGGTGCGCGACGCCCTGCGCCGTGGTGATGATATGCAGGTACTTTCGATTTGGCGCGATGCCGTCGCCCACAAACCGCAGGAACACGCGATAATTGAGGGCACGCAACGATTTATGTCCCAAATCGGAGGATGATCATATGGCCAAGAGCAGGTACGCCGATGCCACCAAGGCCGCTCGCAGGGCCGCGATGTCTGCCCGCAAAGTCACGGCTGCGGCTGGCGATGCTGTCACTGCCGCACAGCCGACTTCCAGCGCTGCAGCCGAGCCCACCCGTGATGCCCGTCGCGACGAGCTGACGCACGTGGACGCCAAGGGCGAGGTACGCATGGTCGACGTGTCCGACAAGGCCGAGACCCATCGTATCGCCATCGCCGAGGGCACCATCCTCATGCATCCCGAGACGCAAGCCATGGTGCTGCAGGACCGCGCCAAAAAGGGCGACGTGCTTGCCTGCGCGCGCGTGGCGGGCATCATGGCCATCAAGCGCACGAGCGACATCATCCCCATGTGCCATCCGTTGCTCATTACCAAGAGTAAGTGCGACATTGCGCCCATCGCGCCGGCGGGGACGCCCGTCGAGGACGTGCCCGAGGGCTGGGCGCCGTCGCGCGCGGACGGGCAGGTCGGCTTTCATGTGCTGGTCACAGCCGGCGTGACGGGCAAGACCGGTATTGAGATGGAGGCCCTGACCGGCGCGAGCGCCGCGTGCCTGACCATCTATGACATGTGCAAGGCCGTCGATCGCGGCATGGAGATTGTCGACGTGCGCCTGTTGCACAAGGAAGGTGGCCGCTCGGGCGTGTGGGATCGTTCAGAGCGTCAGGCCGCTGCTGCTGAGGCCGTGGCCGCTGACGGTGCCGCGATCGCGAGCGCACCCGTCGCCGTCGCGCCTGCGGCCCTGACCCCGGCCGTCCCCGCGATCGCGTTTATCGGCTACCAAAACTCGGGCAAGACCACGCTCGTCGAGAAGGTCATTGCCGAGCTCACCCGCCGCGGCCTGCGCGTGGGTTCGCTCAAGCATCACGGGCACCACGGCTTTGATATCGACGTGCCCGCTAAGGACACCTGGCGCCATCACCAGGCCGGATCCAAGCACGTGGGCCTCATCTGCGCCACGCGCTGGGCGGAGTACGCCGACACGCGCGAGGAGGACGAGATGCCCGCGCGCGAGCTGCTGTCGCGTTACAACGATGTCGACGTGGTGATCATCGAGGGCTACAAGACCGAGGGCTTCGACAACATCGTCGTCGCGCGCTCCGGTGTCGACCGTCTACGCGGCAAGAGCTCGCTCGACCTGGTCGACGGTCACACGCTGGCCCTTGCCTGCAACGAGGCCCTGGCACGCCAGGCATTCGACGCCGGCTTAGCGACCCGAGCCATCAATATCAACGACGCCCGAGCCATCTGCGATCTTATCCAAGATCATCTTTAAGGCTCGACGCTGCGCCGGCCCCAAGCACCCCATCTCGTCCCTCAAGCCGTCGCTCGCGTACCAAAGTACGCGTCGCTCCTCTTTCGGGGCGACCTGGGGCACTTGGAACCGGCTCGCTGCGTTGCCATAACATGCCAAAAAGGGACAGGTTTGTTTTGGCAGGTTTTATCTGGGCAAACGTCATTTCCACCACAAAGGGGCCAGGCACCTTTGTGGTGGTTTTTACTTTGGTAGATGTGTGGGACATGCCTTACAATCTACCAAGTAGTTCATACTGAGCGAAAAACGGAGAGAAGGGTCCTGATGCGTCCTTAATGTATCATGCGGATAGATTGATTTGACAGACGGTGGCGAATACCCACCGCCCGTATTCGTATGAAACAAGGAGTCTCCATGCTCGCATCTCTTCTCTCAAAACCTCAACCTTCGCTGTCCATGCAGGCCAAGCGCCTGGTAGCGATGCGCTTTCTCATCTACACCGGGTTTCAGACCAGCTACTTTATCGGCGTCATCGGAACGCTCACCTATGCAGACGATGCCTCAGTCGTCGCGACATCGCTGGCCGTCCTGTTCATGAACGTTTTCGTGATCCTGGGATCCTTTGCGGGCGGCGCTGCGCTCGACGCATGGGGTCCGCGCCGCCATTTCTTGCTGAGCATCGTCGGCACGCTCGCAACTGGCACGGCAATCATCGCCTTTGGTAGCGCGACCGGCGTCGTCCTGCTCGGCGCGGTGTTTCTGGGCTTTACGATGGGATTCGCCCAGCCCATCGCCACATCCTATCCGGCTTACCTCACCGACGATCCTGTCGAGCTCAAAGACATCAACTCCGCCATCGCCATGTTTTCAAACGTGAGTATCATCGTTGGTCCCACGCTGGGCGGCTTTGTCGCGGCGGCTGCGTCGTCGCGTGCGGTGTTCGTGCTTATGATGCTCTTTACCGTGCTGGCGTTCGTCGCCGGTTGGGGCTTTAGGCCGCAGACCAGCCATGTCGCCGGGCATGCGGATGCCGATTCGACAGAGGAAGGGGAGCGTGCGGGACAAAGCTCCAACCCCAGCACGTCCGCCCGCGCCACCTTCGCAGCCAGCATCAAGACAGTCTTCACCAACAGCGTCCTCGCGCTACTTTTCTGCATCATTTTTCTTTCGAACTTTGGCTACGGAGCCTTCGATCCGCTCGAGTCGTTTTTCTATCGCGATGTCCTACGCGTCGGCGTTGAGTGGATGGGCTGGCTCTCGTCGGCCTCGGGCGTGGGCGCGGTGCTGGGTGCCGTGCTCGCGCTCCGCTTGCCGCCGCACCTGGTCAACCTTAAAACGCTGCTCGTGGCGCTCATGTCCGTGGGCCTGGGAAGTCTGCTCTATGTGGGGACGCCGTACGTGGGCGTGGCCCTCGTCGGCCAGATCGCCCTGGGCATTGCTTGGGGTGTCGTCAACCCGCTCCACAACACCATTGTGCAAACGACGGCTCCGCTCGAGCAGCTTGGTCGCGTCAATTCGGTCATGGGCTTTGGCAATATGTTCGCTGGCGTGGCCCCTCTGGCAATTGCCCCGTGGCTGGCGGCAACATTTGGCGTACAACGGACACTCGTGGGGGCAGGCATGGTCGTGACGGCGGTCCCCGCGGCGTTGCTGCTGTTTGGTCGCAGGCATTTAGAACGTGCCGTAAAGCGGTAAGAAACCATCACAACATTCGATGAAAATTGCGATTTTGCCGAAAAACGTCGAATGTTGTGATGGTTTGCGCCCCGGGCCAGGCCACCCCCGGATCCTGCCACCACAAAGGAGCCAGGCACCTTTGTGGTGGTTTTTGCTTTGACGGGCCGCGCTTGCGCCTAGGTATACCATGTACGCCGTTCACGAATACACCCCACACCGCCGCACAACCCAGAAAGGCCCCCATGGACACCACCTTCAGCCACATCAAAGCCGTGTTCTGCGATATCGACGGTACGCTGCTCACGAGCCAGCACACGGTGTCCCCGCACACCGTGGCGGCGATCCGCGCCCTGCGCGAGCGTGGCGTGCTCTTTGGCCTGTGCACCGGGCGCGACGCCCACGCGACCGAGGCCATGTACGAGCTCTGGGGCATCGAAGGCCTGGTGGACGTGCTCGTGGGCTGCGGTGGCGCCGAGGTCATCGACCGCGCGCACGACATCAACGAGCTGAGCTATCCGCTGCCGGGCGAGACTATCGCGCGCATCTGCAAGCACATGGCGGACCTTCCGGCAACGCCCGTCTGCCCCCGAGACGGCGTGTTCTACGTGCCCGAGAGCAACGCGTGCGTCGAGCACCTGTCACGCGTCGACGGCGTGCCCTACCAGGTGGTCGATTTCGCCGAGTTTTTGCGCGAGCCGCAGCCCAAGGTGATGTTTACCATGGCGCCCGAGGTAATGCCGCGGGTGATTGAGCGGGCGTCGACGTTTGCCGATAACACCGTTAAGGCGGCGGCTCTGCAAACCACGCAGCGGCTCTACGAGTTCATGGATCCGCGCGTGTCCAAGACGCGCGGCCTTGTGCGCGTGGCGGAGCTCAACGACATGGAGCTCCAGAACATCTGCGTGTTTGGCGATGCCGATAACGACACCTGCATGGTGGCTGACGCCGGCGTGGGCGTGGCCATGGCAAATGGCAGCGACGCCACTCGTGCCGCCGCCGATTTTGTAACCGCCAGCAACGACAAAGACGGCATTGCGATCTTTATCGAGGAACATCTTCTGTAGCGCCTGGGGAGAGCCACCACAAAGGCAATAGGCACCTTTGTGGCGGCCTCAGGCGATTTGGGCGAAATGATGCCTAAAATCTGCGCGAAAATTCAA
This sequence comes from Collinsella sp. AM43-1, assembly GCF_003467925.1. Taxonomy (NCBI): domain Bacteria; kingdom Bacillati; phylum Actinomycetota; class Coriobacteriia; order Coriobacteriales; family Coriobacteriaceae; genus Collinsella; species Collinsella sp. AM43-1. The sequence goes on from NZ_QSFR01000002.1 coordinate 146,109, forward strand.
ATATAGTTGTCTGAACATCATGCTTCTAACCACCGATGGGTTAAAGATATTCTCATCAATTTGGTAGGATATTCATCCCGGTTAATGACCTACCACTCACGGTCGATTTTCGACCGTTCACAGGATGCTCGCTCTTGAGCAAAATGTTGTGCAAATAAATCTAATGCCATTAAAAAATAATACGCAACTAAATTACCAGCAGAAATAAAAAAAGATAGCGAATAAACGAAGGCAAATCCGAGCAAATGTCAAGAGAATTGAGAACTTGCTACAAAAATGTCGGTTTTGTTGCTCAGATGTTTAAACAATCGTTATAATTGCATTACTAAACGAGCGCAATTACAGATTGCGCAGATACGTTTGATGGTGAAAGAGCAAGATCGCGGTCTCTTGGGGAGGAGACATCGATGAAAGCGAATTCGGACAAATCTAAGCAGAGTAATAAAGCGACGCGCCGTGTACTGGCAGGCGTTTTGTGCGGAGCCTCCGTTTTGAGCCTGGTACTGTCGCTCGTCATGCCCCCGATCTCGCAGGCCATTGCCAACGATGCCCAGACGGTTTCTACCGAGGAAACTGTAATGGGGGGGGGTTCCTCAAGTGAGTCCGCTGCTGTAGATAACACCAGCGAGGATGCCGAAAACCAGAATAGCGACGAGACCAATGGCGGCGAGGCTGGCTCTTCAAATAGTGCTGAGCAGGCTCAGAGTGCGAATGCGGCTTCAGCGAGAGCGACGGCCACCGTGGAGAAGGGAATTTATGTTCCCACGTCTATCGGTATCGGTACGAATATCGATGTCTCCACCCCCGATCCCGGCGTGGCCACCTACGTCGGCCGCGACATGTACATCGGTGGTAAGCCGAGCGACACTAGTAATCTTGATGCGGAGAACGCCCCCACCGGCTCATATGCCGCTGAGGCGGAGGGCCTTACCTTGGTCCGTGGCAAGCTTGCCATGAATCCAGTCAAAGAGAGCTGGCCCTATCAATCAATTGGTGCTGGTTTCCGCTTTGGCACCGTTGGTTTTGGTTCCCAGTTCCGTCCTGTCGCCGGCAGCACCGTGCTTGCGGTGGCCGGAATTAAAAGTGCGATCACCAAGATGAGCGTTGGTTATAGCGGCGACTCGCCGGAGACGACTACCGTTGGCGCTTGGAAGAAAGGCGCTTGGGTCGGACGGCAGAAATCTTCTGAGGGCGCGACTCCTTCCGGCTTTGCCTACACTGCGCAGATCGCAGGCCCCATCACATACTGGCGCGATAACAATGAACGCCAATCCGTGGTGACAACGCAGGGTAATTGGTACGAGGGCATGAACTCTCAGGAAAGCAACCTGTTCAATCAAACTGTTGATTTGACTAATGTCAACAATAACGATTATTCGAGCTACAACGGTGAAGATGGGTACCTCTCGAAGCTATCGAAACAGCTCAACTCGTTTGCAAATACCGGCACGCTCGAGGTTGGTTTCGCGAGCAATCACAACAACTACGTAATCAACAAGTACGACAAGACGGATTGTAATTATGGCCTGGTGTTTGATGAGTCGTATAAGACCATATATTCGGACTGCGCCGATACGTCGCTCAATGGTAAGAAATTCAAGAATAGCGAGCGTCTTATCACGTTTAAGGGCGACAACACCTCTATGCAGCAGGTGTTCACCATCGATGCTTCTCAGCTGAGCAATACATACAACAACGAGTATTATCGTGGCGTTGATTTCGCATTCGAGGGCATTCCCAAGGGCGCCTCGGTTGTTGTGAACGTTACCGGATCTTCGAATATTGAGTTTCACAATGGCTGGCGCTTTTGGTGGAACGGTACCGAGATTTCGCGTGGTTACGAAACTCAATATTCCGGCAAGGAGCTGGGCGAGGCATACGCGACGGCTTCCCAGTCCATCATGTGGAACTTTGTCGATACGCAAAGCCTTACCATTCGAGGCGGCATCGCGGGAGAAAACCGCGCGGACTGGGGATACGGCGGCACAGCCACCGGTGCCAAGTGGACTGACGACGATCCTGCGGCGGCTATGATCGGATCGATTCTCGTTCCCAACGGAAGTTTCGACGACCATGTGACTACCAACGGCCGCGTTTATGTGGGCGTCGATTTCTCAATGAACAGCCCGAAGGTTGCCGCAGCATTTGGTGAGGGTAACTCGGCTTCCGTCATCGATATGGATCAGGAGCGTCACAACTTCCCGTGGTCTGGGTCGTATACGCCCGACGGCTCCGCCGTTGCGTGGAGCAAGGTCGATGCGGCGAACGGCAACACGTCGCTTCCTGGTTCCTCGTGGGCTATCTATGGTTCTGTCGAGAATGCTGTCGCGGGCAAGGACGCTATCGTGACGGTGACTGACGGTGGCGCAAATGATTACGCTTCGGGTGATGGCAAGCTTCAGTTCAACTATCTGAACCAGAAGGCAAACATCGGCAATTCCAACGATACCAACTACTTCACGTATTACATCAAAGAGGAGACGGCGCCGGCTGGCTACCAGAAGTCAGACACCATCTACTATGCCACTATGAACAATACTGGCGAGAAGCCGAACTACGTTCAGGGTTACGTGGATGAGAACGGCAAAAATGTTCCGTTCGAGAATAACCCCACGGGTGCCATTCCCAACGCCAGGATCACCGGTACGGTGTCTTGGACCAAGGTGGCGGAGGACGACACAAAACACACTCCTTTGCCTGGTTCTGAGTGGAAGCTCACCAAGAAAAAGGACGCCGATGGTACGGCCGACCAGTCCTGGACCGTGATCGACCGGGAGAGCGACCAGTCGACTTCGAGCGATACCACGTGGGCAGACATCGACACCGCGCCTGGCAAGTTCACGCTCGAGGGTCTGCTGCCGGGTACGTACACGCTTGTTGAGACCCAGGCTCCGTTTGGCTACAACTTGAACACCACGGTTTATGAGTTCACGGTGTCCAACGAGGACGGTTCCGTCACGTGGACCGAGGGAAAGAGCCCGACGATTGACGGGAACAACGTCTACATTTCCGACGCCCTTACCACTACGTCCGTGAAGATCCCGGTGACCAAATCTGTTCGCAATACGGACTGGCCGAAGGGCGATAAAGACAAATATGTGCCGTTCGAGTTCAGCATCGAGGCTACGGGGGCAAATAAGGATAGCGCACCTAAGCTTGATCCGACGACTATTTCCGTCGCTCCCGCAGCGGGCTCCACCAAGGTCAACGACATCGTGGCATCCTTTGGCGGTATCTCGTTCTCCAAAAAGTACCTCGCCAAGATCGACGATTCGAACCCGACTGGCGCCAAGACCTACACCTACACGGTGAAGGAGGTCGCGCCTACCACCGGTGCCATCGACAAGCTTCGCTACTCCAAGGCCGAGTACCAGGTGGCCGTCACGGTGAAGGCCGTCATGGATGAGACCACTGGCAAGTACTCCGGCCTCACCACCTCCACCACGGTCACGCAGGTGAAGGACGACATGGGCAACACCGTGAGTAACACCATCGGCAAGGACGCCGCGCCCAACGCCATTCCCGCCTCCACCTTCACCAACACCTACTCCACCACTCTGCCCCTTTCTGGTATGTCGGGCGTCACTCTGACGTACCTTGCCGGCGCGGCGGTGCTTTGCGCTGCTGCGGCCTGGATGCACATTCGTCGCAAGGCGAATGCGAAGGGAGGTAAGCGTCGTGAATAAGAAAGTTTGCTCCTTCCCGATCTTGTTTGCGCTGCTTGCCCTCCTGATCGGCACCTGCGCGGTTGTGTTCCCCGCTTCCGCGCAGGCCGCGCCGACCTCGACCGGTTCCATCACGGTGAGCGGCACCGTGGCGAGCAGCTACGACGCCTACCAGATCTTTAGCGCCAACGTCGTCGACGGCGACAGCGACGCTAAGATCGCCACCGACCTCGCCTGGGCAAGCGACGCCGTGCGCGACGCCGCGCTGCCTGTGCTGCACAGCGCCGGCATGCCCAATTCCCAGACCACCGCGCAGGAAGCTGCCGAGTGGCTCAACAATGATTCTCACCTTACGAGCGCGCTGAGCGCACAGCTCGCTCGTTCCCTCCAGAGCTCTGGCGCCGTGTCTGTGGCCCTTAACGCGGGCACGACGGCTGAGCTGCCCTGTGGCTACTGGCTCATCGTCGCCGACGACGATGCCATCGCCCAGGGCGAGGCCGGCACCGCGCCGATCATGACCCTGGTGGGCGGCAGCGCCGTCACCGTCAAGCCCAAGGCGGCGACCCCCAAGGTGTCCAAGCACGTGCTGGAGGACAGCGCCGCCGCCTGGCAGAAGGCCGCCGACGCCACGGTCGCCGACGACCTGTACTGGCGCCTCTCGGCCACGGTCCCGGCGGGTCTTACCGCCTACGACACCTACGTGGTGCAGTTCGTCGACACCATGAGCGCGGGGCTCGACTCCTCCAAAGTCGCTGCGAGCATGCATGTGTACGTGGCGGCGGGCGCGGACGGCGGCTTTGACGCGGTCCAGACCGGCAAGGACGGGCGCGCCGGCACCGACCCCGCGAAGGGCTGGACCGACATCACGGCCCGGTGCGCCACCAAGGTAGCGGCCGACGGCAAGACCTTCACCGTGCGCACCGGCGACCTGGTCGCCGCGCTCGGCGGGGCCGACGCCTTTACCGCGGGTGCCCGCGTGGTCGCCGTGTACAATGCGCCGCTCAGCAGCGCTTGCAACCACGGCATCGCGAAGGGCAACCCCAACGAGGTCTACCTGCGCTACCCGCGCTCTCCCTTTGCCGACCAGTCCGGCGACGCCGGCTTCACCCGCACGCCGAGCGACGATGCGTGTGCCTACACCTGGGATCTCGCGCTCACCAAGCGCGGCAGCGACGGTGACAAGCCGCTTGCCGGGGCGGTCCTGAGCATCGCCGACGACCGCGGTCGCACACTGGCGGCCGACGGCACGTGGGATGCGCAAGGCAAGGCCACCGTCACCACGGGCGAGGACGGCCGCGTGACCGTCTCGGGCGTGGGCTCGGGCAAACTGGAGGTCCGCGAGCTCAAGGCACCCAAGGGCTACACCGCCTTTGAGGGCACGCGCTCCGTGACGGTCAAGGCCGAGGGCCTGGACGTCGACCAGGTGGCGGCCGCCAAGCCTAAGGTGACCGTATCGGCCGAAAGCCCTCTGCGAGTTGATGCCGCCGATGCCGGGAAGGGTTTAGTCGAGTTGTCGGTGCTTAACACCCCAAGTAACGAAGTGAGTCGAGGCTTTATGCCCTCGACGGGAGATAGAACGTTGGTGTTGGTAACGGCTTTGGCCGTCATCGGAGTAGTGGCTATTGTCGTCGCGCTCGTCATCAAGCGGGGAGGAGGTCGCCATGATAAATAATTGTCCCCCCCCCCTGCTCAATGGCGTACTGCCTCCGTAGCGATTAGAGCGCAGGGAAATGAGCCTGCTGACTTTTGGTGATGACGAGAATTAAAGCAACCTCCAAGAAAGAGGTCCCAACATGAAAACAACCAAGAACATCGCACGCCTGGCAGTAACCGCCGGCCTCACCGCAGCCCTGAGCTTCGGCGGCGTTATGGCGACAGTCACGATGGCGTTTGCTGCGGAGGGTGCTGCCCCCAGCTATTCGCTCACGATTAACAAGTCCGTGGACAATGACTCCACTTCGTTCAAGGCGTATCAGATTTTTAAGGCTGACGTTATTGACGGAAAGTCCGGTAAGGTTGCGTCCAACATTGAGTGGCCGAGTGATGACGCAGAGACTGCGGTCCTGAAGGTGCTTGTTGATAATAATGTCCCAGGGATTACCTTAGACTCGACCGCTTCTGACGTTGCCGACTACCTTTCCAAGATCACTGATACCACTGATACCACGAGTCTGCCGCAGAGCAGCATCCTTAACAAGATTGCCTTGGCTGTAGAGAAGAGTGTTACCGCTACGGGCGATTCCTTTGCCGCCGGTCGCGCTTTCACCACTACGAGCGCTGGCTACTACCTGTTCATGACCGATACCGACTCGCTCAGTGCGAATGAGAAGCAGACCGGTACCTCGCCGATCTTTGCAGTCGTGGGCGGCAACGCAGTGGTCGTTACCGAGAAGACGAGCATCCCGACCGTGACGAAGCAGGTCAAGGACGATGGTGCGGACAACGACTGGAAGTACAAGGCGGACTCCCAGATGGGTCAGACCGTTCAGTACAAGCTGACCGGCACGGTTGCAAGCAATGTCGACACGTTCAACACCTACTATTATGAGTTCCACGATGAGCTGTCTGCCGGTTTGACTGTTGATAAGTCCACTGTCAAGGCCGTGATTGGTGAGACTCAGATCACGCCTACTTCTGTGACCATGTCTGATCCCGATTCAAATGGCAGAACGGTCTTGAGCGTAAAGTTTGACGATCTTAAGGCTGCCGCCACGGCGGCCGGCGTCACTGTCGGCGAGCATACAAGGGTCGTTGTCACGTACAGCGCCAAGCTCGACCCGAATAAGTCCCAGCATGTCGTTGTCGGTGGCACGGGCAACTCCAACACCGTCAAGCTCATCTACTCCAACAACCCTGGCCACGATTCCCGGGGTGAGTCTGTGCCCGACACCGTGCGCGACTACACCTATGCGCTCAAGCTCGTCAAGAAGGACGCGACGGATGAGAATAAGATACTTAAGGGCGTAAAGTTCACCATCCGTGCCACTGATCCCGACGATATTGCATCCAAGGACATGTATGTCCAGGAGAATGGCTCCCTCGGTACTGAGGCTTCTGAGTTCACGACCACCGACTCCGGCGAGATTAACGTCAAGGGCCTCGATGCCGGCACCTACACCGTCAAGGAGACCCATACGCTCGCCGGCTATAACACCATCCCCGAGTTCACCTTCACCATCAAAGCCATTGGATTCAACCAAGCAGAGGGAGAGGGAGAAAACAAGATTACGGTCAAGACGAGCACCAGGGGTTCCAATTTGGTCGAGGTTGACACGACTAACACGGACAACGGTACTGCTGCCTTGATCGTCAAAAACAAGCAGGGTTCCGGCCTCCCGCTCACCGGCCTTAACGGCGTGACGTTCACTTGGATCGCTGGTGGCGCGGTGCTGTGCATCGGCGTGGCTCATCTCATCCGCAGCCGTAAGCAGGCTGAGGAGTCCGAGCAGGAGTAACGCTCGCTCACCCATCCCTTTGGCAGGTGGGATGTGATGGCCATGAGACTTGCGGACACTTTTCTCGTCCATCCACGTTCTTGCTTTGTCATTTTCTTTTCGGGGCAGACTCCGCACTGGATTCTGCCCCGTTTTTTGGGATAACGCAGCCAGCCTCCACCGTCCGATGCGGGTACGTTCGTCATCGCGTTTCTTGACTCGTATGAGGTTCGGTTTAAGGTCCGTAGGCGCACGCGCGGTGCGGACGGTGGACGGCATTTGCGCCGCAAGCGCAAATAAGAATGCCCGGAGGTCGGATCCCGGGCATTTAACAAAACCAGAAAACTAGGCCGCCCGCGCTCCCAAACATTTACGCGGGATGCGTCGTTTTCTATTGACATTGTATCCCGAATCGCCCAGCCGATCTGGGACATTTTGAAAACTCAAATGCTGGCTTATCCTCGACTGGACGGTGCAGTCTAGCTGCGTTGTTCGGCGCGGAAGCTCGCTAATCGGCTATTATTTGTTTAGACAACTTGAGTTGTAGAGGAGTGACCGGCGATGGTGCAGGGCGCCAAACATATGAAGGGCAATAACGCCGCGGACAACGGCGGCTCAAGCCCTCAGCCCAAACCTCAACCAAAGCCCAAGCGCCGTCGCAAGCGGCTGCCGCGCTGGGCCGATCGGCTCATCACCATCGTCATCATTCTTATTGGCGTGGGCCTTATGACCTGGCCGTGGATCTTGGACCGGCTCGAGGCCTCGGGCGTGTTCAACCAGATCAGCACCGTGTCCAGCACCGTGGACGCGCTGTCTGCCGAGGAGCGCGAGCGCATCCTGCTCCAGGCGCGCTCCTATAACGAGCAACTTGCCGGCGAGGCCACCGAGCTTCCCGCCGACCAGATCGAGCCCTACGCCCAGCAGCTCATCTTTGACCGCGACCCCATGATGAGCTGGGTCGAGATCCCCTCCATCGACGTGAGCATGCCCATCTACCATGGCACGAGCGAGGAGGTCCTCATGGCGGGTGTCGGCCACTTGGAGGGCACGAGCCTGCCGGTGGGCGGCACCTCGACGCATTGCGTGCTCACCGCGCACTCGGGTATGCGCAACCTGAGCATGTTCGACGACATCCACTCGCTGGAGCCCGGCGACCTGGTGCTGCTGCACACCATGAACAAGACGCTTGCCTACAAGATGGTGGACTCCGAGGTGGTGCTGCCCGAGGAGATGGAGTCGCTGACTATCGAGCCCGGCGCCGACAAGGTGACGCTCGTCACCTGCACGCCCTACGGCGTGAACGACCATCGCCTGCTGGTGCATTGCGTGCGCACCAAGTACAACAAGAAGGACGTCGACAAGCAAAAGTCGCTGGCCGGCCGTCACTGGGGCAAGCGCGAGTTTGCCGTGCTCATCGTGGTCGTAGCCATTGTGCTGTTGCTGCTGGATATCGTGATCCACGCGGTCCGCAAGCGCCGCAAGGCCAAGGCCTCGGCATAAGACATTCTCCAGAACCACCACAATGGGGACAGGCACCTTTGTGGTGGTCGGGGCTTCCAAACCATCACAACATTCGATGAAAATCTCGATTTTGGCGAAAAGCGTCGAATGTTGTGATGGTTTTCGTTGCGGTCGGGATGGCTTTCGCTATGGACGGTACGGTTTTCGCTATGGACGGTGCGGTTTCGCTGCAGAACCGTCAGCCCGCTGCCTGTCAACCGCCGCCCTCGTTACGTTTTCGCTGCATTTGGGTAAAGCGCCTGCTCCAAGCCGGCGCTGCCCTGTATACTAGAGCGGTTTATCTGTTATGCGGAAGGGAGCACCTATGGCACTCAGCGAGAAAGACGTGCGCGGCATCGCCGAGTACGCAAAGATCGCACTGACCGATGACGAGCTCACCCAGATGACGTCCTACCTGAACGATGCCGTCCAGATGCTCGAGCCCGTCTTGCAATATGACTTGCCCGACGTGGAGCCCACGTTCCATCCCATCGGAAGCCTGTCCAACGTGATGGGCGACGACCTGCGCGAGCCCAAGCGCGACCTGCCGCTCGACGTCGCGCTCGAAAACGCCGGCAGCGCGCGCGAGCGTTACTTCCGCGTGCCGTCCATTTTGGGAGAGGGGGAGAGCGAGTAATGGCGCAGAGTTTCGATTCCCTTACCGCCGCCCAGATCGCTGCGGGCGTTGCCGCCGGCGACTTTACCGCTACCGAGGTTGCCCAGGCATCCCTTGCCGCCATCGAGACACGCGAGGGCGGGGTCCAGGCATTTTTGCAGATAGCGCCCGAGCTCGCACTTGAGGCCGCCGCCAAAATCGACGCCCGCCGCGCCGCCGGCGAGGTCCTGCCCCCGCTCGCGGGCGTGCCGCTGGCCATCAAGGACAACATGAACCTTGTGGGCACGCGCACCACCTGCGCTTCCCGCATGCTCGAGGACTACCAGAGCGTCTACACCGCCACCTGCGTCCAGCGCATGCTCGACGCCGGCTGCCTGCCCATGGGCAAGGTCAACATGGACGAGTTTGCCTTTGGCAGCTCCACCGAGTCCTCCGCGTTCCACCGCACCAACAACCCCTGGGATACCGAGCGCGTGCCCGGCGGCTCTTCGGGCGGCTCCGCTGCCGCCGTTGCTGCCGGCGAGGTAGCGCTCTCGCTGGGCTCGGATACCGGCGGCTCCATTCGCCAGCCGGCGAGCCTGTGCGGCGTGGTGGGCTTTAAGCCCACGTATGGCGCCGTGAGCCGTTACGGCGTGGTTGCCTTTGGCTCGTCGCTCGACCAGGTGGGCCCCTTTGGCCGCACGGTCGAGGATGTCGCGCTGGCCATGAACGCGCTTACCGGCGCGGGCCACGATCCGTACGACTGCACCAGCCAGGATTGTGCCGTCGACTTTACCGAGCATCTCAATGACAGCATCGAGGGCAAGCGCGTGGGCATCATCCCCGCGTTTATGGAGGCCGAGGGCCTGACGCCCGAGGTCAAGGCCGCTGTTCAGCGCGCCGCCCAGGAGTTGCAGAACCAGGGCGCCGAGCTGGTCGAGGTCGACCTGCCGCACCTGGACGCCGCCATCGCCGCCTACTACGTCATCGGCCCGGCCGAGGCGTTCTCCAACCTGGCCCGTTTCGACGGCATTCGCTACGGCTACCAGGAGGAGGGCTGCGCCAACCTGTCCGACCAGAGCTCGCTGTCGCGCGCCCACGGCTTTGGCGCCGAGGCCAAGCGCCGTCAGATGCTCGGCGCCTACCTGCTGAGCTCGGGTGTGTACGACAAGTACTACTACGCTGCGCAAAAGGCCCGCACGCTCATCACGCAGGACTACGACGCCGCGTATGCCAAGGTGGACACCATCCTCATGCCCGCCTCGCCGCGCACGGCCTTTAAGTTTGGCGAGCTCAGCGACCCCACGCAGATGTACCTCTCCGACCTGTACACCATCTCGCTCAACATCTGCGGCAACGGCGGTATCTCGGTGCCGCTGGGCCTGGGCGAGGACACTCAGCTGCCCGTTTCTGCCCAGCTTGTGGGGCCTGCCTTTAAGGACCGTCAGCTGCTCACGTTTGCCCGCGCCCTGGAGCGCGGCTTTGCCGATGCCGCCACGGGTGCGCCCGCGCTTTCCGTCGCGCCCGATTTTGCCGGGAAGGGAGGCGAGCTGTAATGAAGGAGCTTTCCGAGGTCCTGCAGGATTGGGAGGCCGTGATTGGCCTGGAGATCCACACCGAGCTCACCGCACTCGATACCAAGATGTTCTGCAACTGCAAGCTCAGCCACGATGACGAGCCCAACGCCAACGTGTGCCCGGTGTGCCTGGGCCTGCCCGGCGCCCTGCCGGTGCCCAACAAGCGCGCCATCGAGAGCATCGTCAAGGCCGGTCTCGCCACCAACTGCGAGATCCAGCGCCACTCGATGTTCTACCGCAAGCACTACTTCTATCCCGATATGGCCAAGAACTTCCAGACCACGCAGGGTCCGGTTGCCTTTGCCATGTACGGCCACCTTGACCTGGACGTGACCGGTCGCGGTGCCGCCGAGCGCCCCGACTGCGCGTTTGGTGAGGCCGAGGCTCAGAGTCTGGCGAGCGCCTCGGCCAACGCCGAGGGCCTGTCTACGTCCATGACGTCGACCATGCGCGAGGGCAACCAACGCGCCGGCCACCTGGCCAGCTATGACGCGTCCAACCTGCAGATGCCCGAGCGTCGCGAGGACGGTTCCTACACGGTGCCCATCCGCATCCTGCGCATCCACATGGAGGAGGACGCCGCCAAGATGGTCCACGTGGGCGGCGCCGAGGGCCGCATTACCGCCGCGGCCGAGTCACTCGTCGACTACAACCGCTGCGGCACGCCTTTGATTGAGCTCGTGACTGAGCCCGATCTGCGCACGCCCGAGGAGGCTCGCCTGTTTATGGAGAAGCTCCGTCGCATCTTTGTGACGCTGGGCATTTCGGACTGCTCCATGGAGAAGGGCTCCATGCGCTGCGACGGCAACGTGTCGCTGCGCCGCCGCGGCGAGACCAAGCTGGGCACCAAGACCGAGCTCAAGAACCTCAACTCGTTTAAGAGCCTGCATGACGGCCTTGCCTACGAGATCTGCCGCCAGGCAGAGGTGCTCGAGGAGGGCGGCATCATCTATCAGGAGACCCGCCACTGGGAGCCCAGCCGCAAGCGCACCGTGGTCATGCGTGTGAAGGAGACGGCCGACGACTATCGCCTGTTCCCCGATCCCGACCTGGCGCCGTTCGATCTGGACGACGAGTTCATTGACCGCTGTCGTGGTGAGATCCCCGAGCTGCCCGATGCCAAGCGCGCCCGTTTTGAGGCCGACTTTGGCATTAAGACGGCCGACGCCGAGCAGATTGCCGGCGATCCCGAGTTTGCCGAGTTCTTTGAGGCCGCCGCTGCTGGCATGGCTGGCAAGGAGGCCCAGACGGTCGCAAACCTGCTGGTGAACGAGATGATCGCCTACCTTAAGGGCGCGGGCGTGTCGCTCGCCGAGTCCGGCATCGCGCCGGCCCAGGTGGCAGCGCTGGCCAAGCTGCTGGCGACCGATGCCATCAGCTCCAACCAGGCGCACGAGGTCTTTGAGGCCATGGCCCAGACCGGTGACGATCCCAACAAGATCGTCGACGAGCGTGGTATGCGTCAGGTGAGCGATGCCGGCGCACTGCAGCCGATTGTGGACGAGGTGTTGGCAAACTGTGCCGATCAGGCGCAGCAGTATCGTGACGACAACCAGAAGGTCATCGGCTTTTTGGTGGGCCAGTGCATGAAGGCGAGCCGCGGCAAGGGCAACCCGAAGCTCTTCAACGAGTTGCTGAGAACGTCGCTCTCGTAGCTGCGAGGCCGTGGAAGCCCCGAGTCGCCGGGGTGTTTCCTCCAAATTTCAAACAGTCCTATGCAAGACGAAGGCCACATTTAGTGGCCTTCTTTGCATGCGGAACTCATTTGGAGCAAACACCCCGGCGACTCGGGGCTTCCCCGGCCAGACGACTCGGCCGTTCGGGTCAGGTGGGGCTGAATGGAATAGAGTGAATGGGGGCGCCGGTGGCGGGCCCATTGTTTTTTA
>NZ_QSFR01000002.1:158775-189931 GCF_003467925.1 Collinsella sp. AM43-1
CGCGCCGTTGGCGCGCCCATTGTTTTGAAGGGAACTCATTGAGAGGCAAGGCCCTGCGCCCGGCTCCTCGGTTCCGTGACGACTCGGCCGTTCGGGTCAGGTGGGCTGAATGGAATCGAGTGAATGGGCGTGCCGTCGGCACGCCCATTTTTGTGCGGGTGACAAAGGGGCAGTCCCTTTGTCACATTGCAAATGGTCTTCCCTGCTTGTGGGACTTATGGGCCGTCCCTTTGTCGCCTCTTTATTGATGCTGGGAGCGCCAAGCGGTGGGGGTGGTGCCGGTGTGTTGCTTGAAGGCTTGGGCGAAGGCAGCCTGCTGAGGGTAGCCTAGACGCTCTGCCACCTGCGCTATCGTGAGCGCGCTATCGGCCAAAAGGTCCTGTGCTCGCTCCATACGGCGTCTGCGAATGTAGGCGCCCAGGGACTCGCTAGTTTGGGCCTTAAAGGTGGCGCATAGCTTGGAGCGGCTTGTGTAGAGCCTCTCGGCCACCTCGTTGATACCCACACGTTTGCCCTTGTCGAGCGCGCGCTCAATCATTGCCGTTGCTTCTTCGGCAATGGTTATGCTGACGCGTGTGTCTGCCGCCTGCCGCGCCTGCTTGTGGGCCGCGCGCGAACAGGCGAGCTCCGCGACCATGGTCTCCACGATGCCTTGCATATAGACGTGTCCGCCTACGGTGCGGGCGCGGTCCTCGTTAATCCTGCGCAACGTGTGGCAGATGGCAGACGTCGCCTCCTCGTGCCATGGCTCGGCAAACGCCTCAAAGACCCCTGCGAACTCGGTGGGATAGCGGTACTCCAGTTCGTCAAAATATCCAGGCAAAAAGAGCACCGAGCGCGAGTGATAGAGCCGCCCTGCAAACAGTGGGCTTAACTCCTCGCCACAGTTATCTTGGATAAAGCTGCACACAGCATTGTTTGGCCACGGTCCATGCAGGGGTTTAAGGTTCGCAGGCGTTATGCCGGCTTCGGGCATGCACATGAGCGTGGGCGCGCTGACCTCGCTCACGCACGCGTACGGTTCGGGTGTGTATTCGGCCAGGTACATATCGTGCATCGGGGTAATGTAATGCTCCATGACGATGCAGGCAGGGGAGAGGGGCATGATCCATGCGCGTCCGTGCGCCCGATCGTTTGTCACCTCACCGGTAAAGACGGCGCCCTTGCCGGAAAGCTGCAGACCAAACTGCTCAAACTGCGGTGCGTAGAGCTCGGTTATATCGGTTGCTGCCCGCCGCATTTTCAAAAGCGTCCCCTTCATTTGCGAAAACGTCCACGCCTGGCCCAATTGTGTGCCCTGGCTAACACGCCCATGATAAGTTTCTTACGGTTAACTCTCAAGCCGTTAGAAAGGAATCTCATGGCAAAGGGATCAAAAAAGGAAGGCGGCGGCATCGGCGAGCTACTTGCATATGCCGCTGACCGTAAATTCCTAACGTATTTGGGCATGGCCCTCTCGGCGTTCTCGCAGCTGTTGAGCTTTGGCCCGTACGTGTGCATCTGGCTTGTTGCGCGAGACCTGATTGCCGTGGCGCCCAACTGGAGCGAGGCCGCCGACATCGCGATGTATGGTTGGTGGGCTGTTGGTTTTGCCCTGGCAAGCATCGTGGTCTATTTCGTGGGACTCATGTGCACGCACCTGTCCGCGTTTCGCTGCGCATCCAATATCCGCAAGGCTACGAGCGAGCATCTGCTTAAGCTGCCGCTCGGCTACTTTGACACGCACGCCACCGGTGAGCTGCGCCGTATCGTAGACGGCTGTGCCGCCTCCACCGAGACGCTGCTCGCGCACATGCTGCCCGATATCGCCGGTGCCACCGCCATGGTCGTGGGCCTGCTTGTGCTGCTATTTGCCCTCGATTGGCGTTTGGGCGCGGCATGCTTAATCTCGGTCGTCGTTTCGTTTTGCGCCATGGCCACCATGATGAGCGGCAAGGGCGCCGAGTTTATGAAGGCTTACATGGGCGCGCTGGTCAAGATGAACAAGACCGGCACCGAATACGTACGCGGCATCCCCGTGGTCAAGGTATTCCAGCAGACGGTCTACTCCTTTAAGGCGTTCCACGATGCGATCGCCGAATACGCCGATATGGCGCAAAACTATGCGGGTACGTTTTGCCGGGGTCCGCAAGTGCTCAACCTTACTGCGCTCAACGGCCTTGTGGCATTTCTTTTGCCTGTGGCGCTGCTGCTGGCGCCGGGCGAGACGGACTTCGCGCACTTTATGGTCAATTTTACGTTTTACGCGATCTTTTCGGCCGTGGTGCCGACGGCCATGACCAAGCTTATGTTTGTGGGCGAGGCGTCTCAGATGAGTGCTGATTCGCTGGCTCGCATCCGAAGCGTTATGGATTCCAAGCAGCTCTCCGTGCCCGCTCAACCCAAGCACCCCGCTGGCAGCGATGTGCGCTTTGAGGACGTGAGCTTTACCTACGAGGGCGCCGAGGTGCCTGCCGTCGATCATGTGAGCTTTAGCGTTCCCGCAGGTAGCACCCTTGCGTTGGTTGGTCCCTCGGGCGGCGGTAAGTCGACCTGCGCAAGCCTGATCCCGCGTTTTTGGGATGTTTCCTTGGGTCGTGTGCTCGTGGGCGGCGTAGACGTTCGCGACATGGATCCGCACGAGCTCATGGACCAGGTCGCCTTTGTGTTTCAGACCAACCAGCTGTTCCGCCAAACACTTGCCGATAACGTGCGCGCCTCCAAGCCTACGGCCACTGACGACGAAGTGCGCGCGGCCCTCTCCGCGGCCCAGTGCGACGATATCGTGGCCAAGCTCCCGCAGGGCATCGACACCATGCTCGGCGCCGGCGGGGCGTACCTTTCGGGCGGCGAGGTCCAGCGCGTGGCGCTCGCCCGCGCAATCCTTAAGGACGCGCCCATCGTGGTGCTCGACGAGGCCACAGCCTTTGCCGACCCCGAGAACGAGGCGCTCATCCAGCGCGCCTTTAGCAAACTGGCGGCGGGTCGCACAGTCATTATGATCGCGCACCGGCTTTCGACCGTGGTGGGGGCCGACAAGATCGTGGTGCTCAACCAAGGTAGCGTGCAGGAGACTGGCACCCATGCCGAGCTGCTGTCCCAAAAAGGCCTGTACGCCAAGATGTGGGCCGAATACGAACAGGCCGCGAGCTGGAAAATCACTGCAGCGACCGCGGATGTCGCCGTCGCGAAGGGAGGCGAGGCCTAAATGTTCGCCTCATTCCAAAAGAAGTATTTCCTATCCGATAAAGGTGTCGCCGGCGTAAAACGCGGCATTTTCTGGACCACGCTCACCAATCTTGTGACCATGGCCGGCATGGGCTTTTTGTTCCTGGTCATGGCTGGCTTTGTCGAACATCTCGCCACCGGCGCCGACCTGCCGGATGCCCTACCGATCGTGGGCGGCCTCCTGGTCTTTTTCGTGTTGCTCTTTGTCTCTAACTGGCAGCAGTATTACTACACCTACTGCATCTTTTACGAGGAGTGCGGCAAGCAGCGCATGGGGATTGCCGAGCGCTTGCGCAAGCTGCCGCTGTCGTTTTTTGGCCGTCGTGATCTGGCCGATCTAACCGAGACCATCATGGGCGACGTTCAGACTATGGAGCATGCCTACAGTCATGTGCTGGGAGAGCTTTGGGGTGCCATCATCGCAAGTGCCATCGTGTTCGTGGCGTCGCTGTTCTTTTGCTGGCAGCTGGCGATTGCGGCGTTTTGGAGCGTGCCCGTGGCCTTTGCCGTGCTGTATCTGACACGCGGGCCCATGACCCCGGTGTTCGACCATGTGCGCGCCGAGAAGGTCAAGGTCACCGAGGCGATCCAGGAGACGCTCGACTGCGTGCGCGAGATCCGCGCCACCAACCAGGAGGCCCATTATCTTGAGGGACTCAACGCCGTGATCGATGCCGAGGAGCGCGAGACCACCAAAGGCGAGCTCGCCAACGGGCTTTTGGTCAACTCCGCCTTTGCCATCCTGCGCCTGGGGATTGCCACCACGTTGGTCACGGGCGCTGCGATGGTCGCCTCCGGCCAGGTCGACTTTTTGATGATGTTTGCCTTCCTGCTTATGGTGAGCCGCATCTATGCGCCCTTTGATCAGGCGCTGATGCTGATGTTCGAGCTGTTTGCCGCCGAGTCGTCGGCCAAGCGCATGCGTTCCATCATGGAAGAGCCCGTGGCGCGGGGCAGCGAGCAGTTTGAGCCCGTAGGCCACGATGTGGTGTTCGATCACGTGGCATTTGGCTATGGTGCGGGCGAGGACGGCCGCGCCGGCGAGAAAGTTCTTACCGATGTGAGCTTTACCGCCAAGGAAGGCGAGGTCACGGCACTGGTCGGTCCTTCGGGCTCCGGTAAGTCCACGGTGAGCCGCCTGGCCGTGCGCTTTTGGGATGCCACCGCGGGCACGGTCACCGTGGGCGGCGTGGATGTTGCGAGCGTGGATCCCGAGGTGCTGCTGCGCGACTACGCCATTGTGTTCCAAGACGTGCTGCTCTTTGACGACACGGTGATGGGAAACATCCGTCTTGGTCGTCGCGATGCCACCGATGAGGAAGTGCTTGCTGCCGCGCGTGCCGCCAACTGCGACGAGTTTGTGAGCCGCATGCCGCAGGGCTATGACACCATGATCGGCGAGAACGGCTCCAAGCTGTCCGGCGGTGAGCGCCAGCGCATCTCTATCGCCCGTGCGCTGCTCAAAGACGCGCCTATCGTGCTGTTGGACGAGGCGACGGCGAGCTTGGATGTGGAGAACGAGACCGTGGTTCAGCAGGCGCTCTCCCGTCTGCTTGCAGGTAAGACGGTTATCGTTATTGCCCACCGTATGCGTACGGTGGAAAATGCCGACAAAATCGTTGTACTCAAGGATGGTGTGGTTGCCGAGCAGGGCACTCCGGCGCAGCTCAAGGCGGCAGGTGGAGAATTCGCCCGCATGGTGGCGCTGCAAAAGGAAGCAGCTACCTGGCAGTTGTAAGAAGGGGCAAAGGGACAGTCCCTTTGTCACATTGACAATCGGTTACTCCGCATCGTTAATTTTCAAAAGGTTAGCCATGGCTGACCTAGATAGTTAGATAAAATTGAGATATTTCAAAAGCGTGCTCGAGCAAACTTGTTTACTCGGGTGCTGAGGCACCATGCCGCGTCCAATGCGGCAAAAGGGAGAAGCAACATGAAGAAGTCGACGTTCAATACCCTGCTTGTCGGTGGCGGTTTTCTGCTTGGCACGGCCGGCATCAAGCTGCTTACCAGCGCTCCGGTAAAGAGCGCCTGCGTGCAGGGTATCGCGTGCGGCATGCGCATCAAGAACGGTTACCAGGACATGGTCGAGCAGGCCAAGGCTAATGTCGACGACATGGTTGCCGAGGCTGCTTACATCACCCAGAGCGAGGCCGCTGCTGACGAGGCAGCCGAGTAACGCTCCCAGGCACAAACTATGAGATTCTCGATTATTAGCGAGATCCCCGGCAGGACCCGTCTTCAATTGGCGGGTCCTGTGCCAGAGAGCGATCTCGATGCACTTCTTAAGCTTGGCGGCGACATCGACGGCGTGCACAAGGTGCGCGTCTACGGCCGCATCGGCCAGATGGCACTCGAATACGACGAGTCGCGCCGCGATGCCGTGCTGGCCGCCGTCGGTGCGCTCGACGCTCAGGTCATCGCCGACGCAAAGACGGGTTACGTGATGCAGCTTGAGCCACGCAAGCACAAGCTCGTCATGGATCTTGCCACACTTATCGGCGCCCACTACGCGCGCCGCTGGTTCTTGCCGACGCCTCTGCGTGCTGTGTTTGTCGTGGCCGGTTACATGGCATTTTTGCGCGCCGCCCTCCGTGAGCTCGCGCAGCCGCGCCTGACCGTTCCCGTGCTCGATGCTTCGGCCATTGGTATCTCGTTTGTCAAACGCGACGTCGATACCGCCGGCCAGACGATGTTCCTGCTCAACGTGGGCGAATTGCTCGAGGACTACACGCGCGCCATGAGCGAAAACGAGCTCATCAACTCGCTGCTCGACGTGCCCGATAAGGCACAAAAAGTGGTCGGTGACACCGAGGTAAGCGTTGCCGCCACCGAGCTCGAGCCCGGCGACTTGGTAGCCGTGCGCACTGGCATGTCCATTTGCATCGACGGTGTTGTCGAGCAGGGGAGCGCTATGGTCAACCAAGCGACCCTGACCGGCGAGCCGCTGGCCGTCGAGCGTAGCGCAGGCGACGACGTGTTCGCCGGCACCGTCGTGGAAGACGGCAGCATCTTGGTGCGCGTGCGCGCCAATACGGCGCAAACCAAACTGCGCTCAATCGTCTCGCTCGTGCAGACGGCCGACTCGCTCAAGTCCGAGGGCCAGTCGCATATGGAGGACCTTGCCAACAAGATCGTCCCGTGGAACTTCTTGCTCGCGGGCCTGGTTGCGCTTACTACCCGCAGCCTCATCAAGACCTCGGCGGCACTGATGGTCGACTACTCGTGCGCACTCAAGCTCACGGGTTCCGTTGCCGTCATGACCGCTATGAGCGATGCTGCCAAGATGGGCGTCATGGTCAAGGGCGCGAAGTACTTTGAGTCGTTTGCCAAGGCCGACACCATTGTGTTTGACAAGACCGGCACGCTTACCGAGGCGCAGCCGCGTCTTGCCTGCGTGCTCACCACCGATGGCTGGAGCGAGGACGAGGTTCTGCGCCTTTCCGCTTGCTTGGAGGAGCATTTTCCGCATCCGGTGGCGCGTGCCGTGGTCAATGCGGCACGCGAGCGCGGGCTCGAGCACCGCGAGCGCCATGCTGCCGTCGAGTACATCGTGGCGCACGGCATCGCTTCGTCCATTGAAGGGCGTCGCGCGATTATCGGCTCGGCACACTTTGTGTTTGAGGACGAGAGCGCGCAGCTCGATTCCGACATTAAGGAGCGCATTGAGTCTCAGATGCAGGGCCTGTCACCGCTGTATCTGGCGGTCGATGGCAAGGTCGTCGGCGTGCTCGGTATCGAGGATCCGCTCAAGCCCGGCGTCCGTGAGGCCATCGCCGACCTACATGCGCTGGGCGTCAAGCATGTCGTTATGCTCACGGGCGATTCGGAGCGCACGGCCGAGCGCATTGCGCGCGAGGCGGGTGTCGACGAGTTTAAGGCCGAGCTGCTGCCCGAGGACAAGTACGCCTATGTGGAGCGCATTAAGGGTGAGGGGCGCCACGTTGCCATGGTGGGCGACGGCGTCAACGATTCGCCGGCACTCGGTTTGGCCGACGTGGGGCTGGCAATGGGTGGCGGAAGCGACATCGCCAAGGAGGTCGCCGATATTATCCTGACCGACACGGATCTGGCCGCGATCGTGCGTTTGCGCCGCATGAGCCAGGGCCTCATTGATCGTCTGACGAGCTCCTACTCTAAGGTGATGCTCACCAACTCGGCGCTGTTGGCATTGGGTATTACCGGCGCGATTACCCCGCAGACGTCGTCACTGCTGCACAACGGCTCGACGATTGCCTACAGCCTGAGCAACGCGAAGGCTTACCTGCGTTAGCGTTTTCGATTGAGTAAATGGCCTGCACCCTGACGACACCGCAGCCGCCAGGGTGCAGGCCTTCTTTTGTTTGACGAGATGTTAGCTCGGATATATGCTCGTGCTAGCAGAGCTAGCAATGCTGAAGGTGAGGTTGAGATGGCTACCGTTGGCAGCATGGCGCAGGTGAATGTTCGCGTAGATCGCTCGGTTAAAGAGCGCGCCGAGGAAGCGCTGCGGCTTTCGGGCGGGTCACTGCCCGAGCTCATCAAAAAGGTGGTGGCCAAGGTCGCGCAGGGTGGCGGGCAGTGCGAGGAAGTGCTTGCGGCCGTCGACGACCGGCGGCAGACCGTCGCGCCCGATACTCCGTTCGCCGCATCATGGGCGGCGGCAGATCAGCTTTACGCGGACCTGGGCATCGCTACGTCGCCCGTATCCGACGATCGCGGTTGGGAAACAATCTATTCCGAAGCCATGGACGAGCACTATCGCCAAAAGGGGATGATCCTGTGAGCGGGGCTCCCCTCAAAATAATGGTGGATGCCAACGTATGGGTTGATTCGTTTTGCGCCGACCATGCCGAGTCGCTTGCCGCACGCGCGTTTATTGGGCAGGCGACGGAGGCGGGGGCATTGCTGTTCTTTCCGGTGCATATCGCCAAGGACGTACTGTATGTTGTACAGCACGAACTGAAGCATAGCGTTCTTGCCAGCGGGGGAGCGCTCGATGAGGCATCTGCCCGCGCGATTGGCGATGCGGCGTTGGCGTTTGTTCGGAACATGACCGAAAACGCCACGGCCGTGGGTGCAGATGCGTCGGACCTTTGGCTGGCCGACAAATACTTAGCGCTCCATCGCGATTACGAGGACAACTTGGTACTCGCCGCATGCAAACGCGCCCAGGTTGATTACTTGGTGACCAACGATCGAAAACTGCTCGAACATGCCGATCTTGCAGCAAAGACACCTCGTCAAATGATGCCGATTCTTGCTTTGGCCAAACGCGGCGGCACGGCTATCGGTTGACGCGAGCTGTTCGCGGGCCCCTTGGACGACGATGCGCCAAGGGGCCCGCGTCTGCTATTTACAAAAGCTCGGCCTTGATGGTGGGACTTTCTGCGAGCTGCTCGGCTGCCTTTTCGTTGGAGCTGTCGAGTGCTGCCAGACTGCGGTAGACCCACTCGTTGACCTGGGTGTTCTTGACGCCTGCGGTCTGCATAAGGGCGCCTACCTCGCGGATTGCTGCGAACAGATCGGCCTTGGGACCCGCGAGCTCGACCTCGATACCGTGGTAGGCGGCCACGCCGCGGTTCTCACTCACGTGGTCGATAAAGCCCTCGACGGTCTCAAGCTGCTGGGCGAGAGCTGCATCATCGTCAACGTCCAGCGCGACGAGTGCGTTCGATACCGTGAGGGCGGGATGTCCGCAGGGGACAAAGCCCTCGATGACATCCATAGCTTCGGTAATGGTTGAGCCCAGGCCTGCGAGGGCATCGACGAGTTGCTGCTTGGTATCCATAACGGTCCTTTCGACGGGTCAATTTTGCTTGGCGAAAATATACGTGACGCGATCGGTAACAAAAGTGCGAAGTGCGGCGCACATTGGGGTCTTCACAGCTCGTGCATAGAACAGCTGTCCGCTTTCAGAACGTGGTAAGATAACACTCCACAAGCGGGGCTCGCCCCGTATGTTCCTTGAAAAGTCGACGGTTATCGGGTGTTTGCAGGCCCGATACCATCCAGACTTTCCCGACATTCGGGGGCGACTGGTTTCGACACGATAGCTCTGAGAGAGGAAGCAAGCCGAGGTCTCCTCGCCTCGTTAAACAGGGGTACCGTCAAATTGAATTGACAACAACTCTTCTTTTGAGCCTATGGCTCTCGCTGCTTAATTTATAGCGGCGCGTCAACCCGGTGATTTCCCCGACACCGGCGCGACGTCATCTTAGGGGAATGCTCCTGCGCACGTAATCGGTATGGCGCGGGCTAAGACCGAACCGGTTAGGACGTCGCGAGCGTGTCGCTGCGCGCAAGGCGTCCGAGACTAAACCAGCGACTGAGCTTGGAGATGCCAATCAGGGGGCTTTCGTGGACCGGAGTTCGATTCTCCGCGCCTCCACCATAAGTAACAGGCAGGTAGATATTCGTATCTACCTGTCTTTTTATTTCTAGTCCGTACCGCGGAGAATCGAACTCTGTGCAGGGCGCGGGCGTTAAGCAAACGCGAAGCGTTTGTAGCCCGCGGGCGAGGGCGGCGGCAGCCGGCCGAAGCCGGTGCAGCAAATACGCGGATTCTTCGCGCAAAGCTTCAGCCCAATATAGATGCGATGTTTATCGAATTTCAGCTGGCCTCGCCCAGCATCAACGGATCCCCCGTACCGCGGAGAATCGAACTCTATGCAGGGCGCGGGCGTAAAGAAAACGCCTCAGTGACGCAGAGTGGGACGCGTTTTCCCAATGACTGCCCAGGCGGAAACCGCATCCCGGAATCTAAGCTCGGAATGGGATACATTTTCCGGATGACGCCTCAAGTGGAAGCTGCGACCCGGAATCGAGCCGTAGAGTGGGACATGCTTTCCCCATGGCAACCCAGGCGGAAAGCGCATCCCGGAATCGCCCCTCAGAACGGGACGTGCTTTCCGCCAGCCGCCCCCTCAACTCCAAAACCCATGCGCCCTCCATCCCAAAACTGGGTAGAAGAAGGCCAAAACGCAATCGCAGGAGGTCGATATGACTGCAGAAGATAAGGCAAAGAACGTCGGCAAGGTCGCGCTCGTCTTGGAGGGTGGCAGTTTTCGTGGGCAGTTTACCGCCGGCGTGCTCGACGTTCTCATGGAGGCCGGTGTCGAAATTCCGGCGGTATATGGCGTATCGGCCGGTGCGCTCAACGGCGTCAACTACAAGTCGCACCAGATCGGTCGCGTCAATCGCATCAACCTGACCTTCTGCAATGACAACCGCTACATGGGTGCCGCATCCTTCGCATCCACGGGCTCCATCGTGGGTTACGACTTTATCTTCAACGATATCCAGGACCGCCTGGATCCCTTTGACAACGAGGCGTTCGACGCCAGCCCCATCGAGATGTACGCCGTCGCGACGGACATGCTCTTTGGAACTGCCGCATACCTGCCGGTCAAAAGCGCCGTGCTCGACCTCGATGCTGTGCGCGCCTCTACCTCGCTGCCGCTGGTGACGCCGCCGGTCGAGATCGACGGGCACAAATACGTCGACGGCGGTGTAGCCGATTCGGTCCCTATCGAGCATGTGCTGGAGGAGGCCGGTTTTGACCGTGCGGTCGTCATTGTCACGCAGGACCGCTCGTTCGAGAAAAAGCCCTACGAGTTTATGCCCGCCGCACGCGCCCGCTATGCCGACTACCCCTACCTGCTCGAGGCTATCGAGACGCGCCACGACCGCTACAACATTCAGCGCATGCACCTGTGGCAGTATGAGCGCGAGGGCCGCGCGCTGGTCATCGCTCCGCAAAAGCCGGTCGAGGTCGGCCATGTCGAGCACGATCCAGCAAAGCTGCTCGATCTGTATATTCAGGGTCGCCAGGAGGCAAAGCGTTTGCTCGCGGAGATCCAGGAGTTTGTTGAGCGCTAGCGCTGCAACGTCACGGCTCGTGGATGACATGTGCAGAAACTCTGGTCGGAGCCAAAATACCTGTTGACTCGTACGGCGAGCGGGGTAATATGGACGGGTTACTTGCAGAGCCCCGTGAATCTCTGTAACAACACGTACTGTACATGGAGGAGTCTAAGTGATTTCGAAATCGACTCACTACGCCAAGCAGGGCGAGGTCCAGCGCAACTGGGTTCTCGTCGACGCCGATGGTGCTGTCCTGGGCCGTCTTGCCACCCAGATCGCAATGATCCTGCGCGGTAAGAACAAGCCCCAGTTCACGCCCAACAGCGACTGCGGCGACTTCGTTGTCGTCATCAACGCCGATAAGGTCCAGCTTACCGGTAACAAGGCCGACACGAAGACCTATTATCGCCACAGCGGCTACAACGGCGGCCTCAAGGCTGAGAGCTTCCGCCAGGCTATGGAGAAGCACCCGGAGAAGGTCATCGAGCGCGCCGTTCGCGGTATGCTGCCCAAGACCACCCTCGGCCGTGCCCAGATGACCAAGCTTAAGGTCTACGCTGGTGCCGAGCATCCGCATGCTGCCCAGAACCCCACGAAGATTGAGCTGGAGGCTTAAAGATGGCTGAGAACACCGTTGTCTACCAGGGTACCGGCCGTCGTAAGAACGCCGTCGCCCGCGTCCGTCTCGTCCCCGGCACCGGCAAGGTGACCATCAACAAGCGTGACGCCGAGCAGTATTTCGGCCGTCATCAGCTCGTTGAGAACGCCCTTGCTCCCTTCAAGGTGACCGACACCGCCGGTCAGTTCGACGTTATCGCTCTGTGCGATGGCGGCGGCATCTCCGGTCAGTCCGGCGCTCTGCGCCTGGGCATTGCTCGCGCTCTTCTGAACGCTGGCGACTACCGTGCTGACCTCAAGAAGGCCGGTTTCCTTACGCGCGATGCTCGCGTGGTCGAGCGCAAGAAGTACGGCCTCAAGAAGGCCCGCCGCGCTCCCCAGTTCTCCAAGCGCTAAGGTTTTATCTCCTTTCGAGATACAATGTACAAGCGGGGCCTGCCGATTCCTCGGCGGGTCCCGTTTTTCTTTTTCGACTAGAGCGGGCGGTTGCATATCGCCTGCTAGGGAAGGAGCGATCCTATGCCCCAGAACATCTTCGGTACCGACGGCGTCCGTGGCGTCGCCAATGCCGACCTCTCGTGCGACCTCGCGTTTCGCCTGGGCCGCGCGGCGACCAAGTTCCTTGGCCCGGATATCTGTGTCGGCCGCGACACGCGTCTTTCGGGCACCATGCTCGAGAGCGCTCTGACCGCTGGCATCATGGCCGAGGGCGGTCGTCCGCACTGCTGCGGCGTCATCCCCACGCCTGCCGTGGCGCTGCTCACCGTCCAGAACGAGCTCGACGGCGGTATCGTCATCTCTGCTTCGCATAATCCGCCGGAGTTCAACGGCATCAAGTTCTTTAGCCGCAAGGGCATGAAGCTTCCCGATGCTGTCGAGGAAGAGATCAGCGCCTGGGTCATGTCCGAGGAAGCCATGGCTGCCGACACGCTGCCGACCGGTGCCGGCGTGGGCCACATCATCAAGATGAAGGACGCTCGCAAGGCATACGTCGACCACGCCATCGATACGCTCGATGGTCTGAGGCTCGATGGCCTGGTCGTTGCCGTCGACTGCGGCCATGGCGCCTCTTGCCAGACCACGCCCGCCGCGCTGCAGCGCCTGGGTGCCACGGTCCATGCCATCAACACCGATTACTGTGGCACTGACATTAACGTTGAGTGCGGCTCTACTCACCTTGAGCCCCTGCGCGAGCTCGTGCTGCGCACCCACGCCGATATCGGCCTGGCCCACGACGGCGACGCCGACCGCGTACTGTTCGTGGACAGCGAGGGCAATGAGATCGACGGTGACTACATCCTGGCTATCTGCGGTTCTGACCTCGCCGCCCGCGGCAAGCTCGCCAACTCCGAGATCGTCTCGACCGTCATGTGCAACCTGGGCTTCTCCATCGCTATGAAGGAGCAGGGCTTCGAGATGGTTCAGACCGCCGTGGGCGATCGCTACGTTCTGGAGCGTATGCTCGCGGATGGCGCCGTCATCGGCGGCGAGCAGTCCGGCCACATCATCTTCCTGGAGCACAACACCACCGGTGACGGTCTGGTGACGGCTCTGCAGCTGCTGGCCGTGCTCAAGCGCACCGGTCGTACCCTCACCGATCTTGCCGGCATCATGAAGAAGTACCCGCAGGTGCTCGTCAACGTGCATTCCGACAACAAGGCTGGTCTGGACGATTGCCAGCCCATCTGGGATGCCGTCGCTGCTGCCGAGAAGGAACTTGACGGCCGCGGTCGCATTCTGGTGCGTCCGAGCGGTACCGAGCCGCTGGTCCGCGTTATGGCCGAGGCCGAGACGCACGAGCTGACCCAGCGCGTTGTCGACGACATCGTCGAGGTTGTCAAGCGCGAACTTCCCTAATGGTCAAAAACGAGTGCCAAGTGGTAAACTGTTAAGGCTATTTTGGTCGATTGGTATGTCCGAGGGGGAGCATGTTCACTAAAGTCCTAAGGTCTTTTGGTATGCGTGGTCGAGTCCTTACGCTGGATGCTCCCATCTCGGGCGACGTCATTCCGCTTTCCGAGGTAAACGACCAGACATTTGCCACCGGCCTTTTGGGCCAGGGCGTGGCGATTCAGCCTACCGGCACGCGTGTGATTGCACCGGCTGATGCCAAGGTCGAGGCCATTTTTCCCACGGGACACGCTGTTGCGCTTAACACGGTCGATGGCTTGGACGTGCTCATCCACGTTGGTTTGGACACTGTTCGGCTTGAGGGCAAGCACTTTACCGTACATGCGCAAGTGGGTGACATCGTCCATAAGGGCGATGTGCTCATTGAGTTCGATCGCGAGGCAATTGCTGCCGAGGGCTACGATGTGACGGTTCCCATCTTGGTGTGCAACTCTGTTGAGTTCTCGAGCATCAAGGGCTCCGTTGGCGTGCATGTCGAAGAGATGGACCAGCTCATCGTTGCTCGCGAGCGCTAGCAAGTGCACGTGGCCATTAGCCTACAATTCAAACACGTTTACGGAGGGCGCCCTTGAAAGAGGACGCCCTCCGTGGCAAGATGGGATTTGTCCGAAGCTAAAAGGCTTCGGGTCACCGTGGACGGGCAGGGGCCTCGACGCGGCTAGACACGAGACACATACATTACGCGACCTCGCCCTGGTGGCCGCACACGTTGGTTGCGGCCGACGCGGGCCGCGGGCAAGTGCTTGTAAGGGGAGCCTTGCCTCTCTTGTACGAGAAAGGACGCGTAATGAAGATCATTAAAGCTAAAGACTACGAGGATATGAGCCGCAAGGCCGCCAATATCATCTCGGCGCAGGTTATCCTCAAGCCCGACTGTGTGCTGGGCCTTGCCACCGGCTCCACCCCGATCGGTGCCTACAAGCAGCTCGCTGCTTGGTACGAGAAGGGCGACGTCGACTTTGCCGAGGTCAGCACATACAACCTGGACGAGTATCGCGGCCTTTCGCACGACGATCCCCAGAGCTATCACTACTTTATGCGTGAGAACTTCTTCGATCACATCAACATCGACCTGAACAACACGCATGTGCCCGACGGTTCCAACCCCGACGCCGCCGCTGCCTGCTCTGAGTACGACAAGATCGTCGCCGCCGCCGGTTACCCGGATCTGCAGCTGCTCGGCATTGGCAACAACGGCCACATCGGCTTCAACGAGCCCGATGACCACTTCTCCAAGGGTACGCACTGCGTCGACCTCACCGAGAGCACCATTCAGGCCAACAGCCGCCTGTTCGACAGCATCGACGACGTTCCCCGTCAGGCCTACACCATGGGCACCCAGACCATCATGTATGCCCGCATGATCCTGGTCGTCGCCAACGGCGAGGCCAAGGCTCAGGCCGTGCATGACATGTGCTACGGTCCGGTTACGCCTGCGTGCCCGGCTTCGATCCTGCAGCTGCACACCAACTGCGTTGTCGTTGCCGACGAGGCCGCCCTTTCGCTCTGCGAGTAGCGCGAATCCTGCACCTCGACATAGCCTTGCCTAAGGCCTCCGCTTTGCGGGGGCCTTTTTGCTATCCCTTTCCGCCCGCTTGACCAAAATCTTGCCGCAAGCTTGACGAATGCCGGATGTCAAACAGCTTGATTCATTCCATACCAGATTCTATGCAAAAATGCCACTAAAAGGTCGTAGACGGTAGCGGGTGCTAGGCGAGTTGAATGACATGGCTGAACCTTGTTCATTTGCGTTACACTGCCGCTTGGATGGGACAAGCTGACAAGCTCATTTACCTGCTTAAAGACCGATTAGTCGGGGGATTAATAACAATCGGCCCTCGCTGTACAAAAACTTGCCGCTTGCGTACCAAAAGACAACCTCAAACACAAGGTCGCTCTATTCATAGCGCGGCTTGTATGGTCTTGCGGTTACAGTGTCCATACGGTCGAGTTGAGGAGCGGGCATGGTAAACGATTTGAGCAGTATAGACGACCTCGAGCTGATGCCGCTGGGCGGAGGCTATATGGTGCGACGCGAACGCTTGATGAATGAGCTTCTCGCCAAGGGCCGAAAGGCCGGCATCGTGGTTCTCTATGCGCCCGACGGGTTTGGGAAGACCTCGGTGCTGCTGCAGTACACCCATGAGGTTAAATGCGACCCGACGCGAGGCCCTGTGCGGATTATCGAGGCCGATCGCGCCACTGGGCGCGAGGTGTTTATGCAGCTCGAGGTGGTTACCGAAGAACTCAAAGACAAACCGCACTCCCTTATCGCGATTGATAATGTGCCAAACCTCGATCAGCACGATACCGAAGACCTCATCGACAGGATTCGCGGCCTGCGCGCTATGGGGGTAGGGGTCTTTATCTCCTGCCGTCCTTCAAATCGTCAACTGATTCATGGGCTGGGCGATTCGGTTAAGATCAATGCGCAGATGCTCAAGGTGCATGCCTATGAGTATTCGGCGTGGGCATCGGCGTTTTCGATCAGCACATCGCTCGACTTTTATCAGCTCACGCAGGGCGTGCCCGAGCTCGTTTCGGCATTGCAGACGGGTCTGTATGGCCAAGGCGACGTAGCCGGTCTGCTCGAAAACGAGATTGTCAACGTATATGGCGCGGCACTTGTCGATCTGGCTTCGCTCGACAATAATGCGCTGTTTTGCGTGGCATGTCTCATGATTTTGATGGGCGAGGGCAATATCGCAGAACTCGAGGCTTGCGGGGTGAGGCTGTCGATGGTCGACCAGTCCTACTTTGTACGCGACTACCCGATCTTTGGCTTGGACCCCGCCGAGCGGAGTTTTACGTGTCTGGGCACGGAGGATAACGGACGCTTGCGCTTGCGTAAGTTGGTGGCCGAGGTTCGCCCCGAACTTGTTCCGAGGGCGGCCCGGATTTTGCTTAAGGCGGGTAGATGCGATGCGGCGATGGGCCTGGCGGACGCCTTTTTGGACCGTGATGCGGTCCTTGAACTTGCTGGGCAGTATGGGGTCGATCTGGCTCTGACGGGGCACGGGGCCGATATCTGCCGAGCAGCGCTGGGCACGATCGATGCCGAGGATCCGGCTCCAGAGCCAACGCCTGCCGAGGCGCTTGGCGTATATCTGGCAGCGGTCAGCGTGTCCAATACAAAGCTCGCTCGCTATATGGCATCGGTCATCGAGCGCGGGGGCGAACGGGCGGCCTGCGAAATAGACCCTGTTTCATGGAGGGTGGCCCAGACACTGACGGCTGTTTGCTATGGGGACAACGGGCTTGGGCTTCCTACGAACCTGGCCGTGCCAGAAATCGAGACATCCCATACCGCACTCGATATGTTGTCCGCACATATCGAGGTCAAGCGCTGCCTGACCGAGCGGGGAGATGACGGCGGCGTTCTACAGCAGCTCAAAACGAGCAAGGCCTACGACTGTGAGCTCGACATCGCGGGGATTGTTATACGGGCCGATAGCATGCTGGTGGAGCTTTTTGACGGGTCGTTTGCGGGAACCGACGAGCGCGACGACGAGATGACGGTGGTGCGGGAGGCGCTCGACGTACGTGGGCTTAAGGCGATGGCTATCTGGGTGCGCATGGTGTTGGCGGCACGGCGGCTCCTTTCCGGCCTGCCGGTAACCGACGACGCGGCATTCAACGAGCTCGATCGTTTTGCCGTGCGCATGCGCGACAACCAGATTCAGCTGTTTGGCCTGTTGCTAGAAGGCTGGCAGTCGCTGGCAGAGGGACGGCCGGTTAATGCAAAGTTTCGTGCGGTCCAAGTGCTCAAACTTGCCGAGGAGTCGATTGCGTACATGCGCGATAACGCATTGCTGCTGGAGCGCGCGGCGTATCTGCGTAACACCTCGATGGTTTCGGTGCGCGAGGAAGCGGAGTTGCTCGATATAAGCCAGACGCAGGTTGGTGGAGCGGAGGCCTGGATGGTGGCGCTGCATTTGGCCTGTGCGGGCCGAGACAGCGATCTTGCGGCCTGGATGTCCATGAATCGTGCGGGGATTCTGGAGCCATCGTATCGGCTCTTTGCGCGCCTTGCCATGCATTGTCTGGGCGAGCCGGCGACCAGGATTCGCAAGAAGCTTCCCGTGCGCGAGCTGTCGCGGTACTCGCTGCGCGATGATCTGGAAGGGGAGGGCGAGCGCTTATTTCAGGCCGGCGAGGTTGAAGCCGTTGATACCATCGACCATATCGAGATTCGCATGTTTGGTGCGTTTCGCGCCGAACGCGACGGGTTTCCCATCACGGACAAAATGTGGCGCCGCAAGAAGGCGGCGACACTTGCCGAGCGGCTTGCGCTGGGCATGGATGCGCTCGTCGATCGTGAGACGCTGGCTATGGAGCTGTGGCCCCATGCCGAGTTCAATAGCGCCCGCAACAACCTGTACTCGACGATATCGCGCTTGCGGTCGGCTTTGGGACCGACGCCGGATGGCAAGTCGTGTGTGCTCATCCAAAATGAATGCATCGGACTCAACGGCGACTACGTCAAGACCGATGTACGGCTGTTTGACCAGATAAGCCGCGAGGTTTTGGGAAATCGAACGGGTGCGCGCGGGCCCCATTTAGTTGAGCTGTGCCTTAAGATTGAGCAGCTTTATGCCGGACCGCTGTATGTTCCCAATGGCTGTAATCCCACCTACTTTTTGCGTATGCGACGCATTATGCAGTCAAAGTATATCGATTGCATGATTAAGGGAGCAAATGCCGCTCTAGAAGAAAACGACCTGCAGTCGGCGATTTGGCTGGCGGAGTCGGGTCTTCGACAGGAAACGGCGCGTGAGGATATGGTGCGCTGCGCCATGCGTGTCTACAGTGCGGCGGGGCGGCGGCGCGATATCGTCGAGCTGTACAGCGGGCATATGCACCATCTGAGGGAGCAGGTCAATGGCGTGCCCGAGCCCGAGACGCGGCGTCTATACGAGCGCTTGGTGGAGGGGCGGCTCAATCGCGTGCTGGTCGAGCGATAAAAACGGGCGCCCGAAGTACTTGGACACCCGTAAGCTCGCTATGTGTTGGCTCGCCGATCATTGGCTCTTAGACGAGCTTGATCTTCTCGATGTCCTTGCGCGAGGACTCGCGATACAGCGAGAACTTGCGGCCGATAACCTGAACGACCTCGGCGTGGCAACGCTCGGCGAGCTCCTCGGCGGCCTCGCGGGCGGAAAGACTGGAGCCATCGAGCACGGAGCACTTAACGAGCTCGTGCTTCTCCAGGTAGGCGACCGTCTGCTCGACGGTGCCCTCGTTAATATCGGACTTGCCGATGATGATGGCGGGGTTGAGGTGATGGGCCATGCTGCGAAGCTGCTTGACCTGGACTCCTGTCAGTGCCATGGGTTCTCGCTTTCTATGTATGGGGCGCCCCGCGACGGGGCCTTAATCTACGTGATCTGTCCCACGATAGCGCAGGAACGGCGCGGTGTGGAGCGTGTTTGCCCAGTTCAAAAAGAATGCGGACGCCGAGTGAGTGGGCGGCGTGGGCTGCGAACAGGCTATGAGCTGGGCGCAGAGACTGGCTCCCATGCAATAAATGCCCAACGGACCTTGCGGACGTGGTCGAGCATGTAGCGTCCCTGCGGCACACCCTTGGAGCCCGGCTCACCGGCATGGGGGTTCTCGATCATGTGCTGGGCGATGTAATCGCGCAGGCGGTCGATCTTATCCTCGTTGCCATGTTCGAGCATACGGGAAAAATCCGCCACACCTGCTTCAAGGCTATCGAAGGTGTCGCGTCGAGGCGATTCAAAGTATGTAACCTGCGGCAGGGCACCCATCTGAATGAGGATGTTGAAGGCGTACACAAAGCCATTGCTGCAGGTAACCGAGGCACCAATGGCGTTCATCAAGTGCAGATCATAGCGCGGGCTGGAGTTAGCGACCATCGTGACAGCACAACGACGACGAGCCGTACGGTCGAGCTTGGCAAGCGCACCTTTTAGATTGGTCGTCGTAACCGACCGACTGGCAAAGGCAACATCCACCGCTTTCGCGACCGGTCCAACCAAATCCCAATCATCATCCCAAGCAAGCTCAAGCGGCGTAATAAGATCCTCGAGTCCGTAATACTCAATGCCAGCATCAAGGGTGCCCAGCATGGCAGGGGAGAAATCAGCCGCAATCACAGGATGCCCAGCCTGAGCAAGCGGAATAGCAATCGACCCAGCCCCACACCCCATATCCAGCACCGATTCACCAGGCTTTAACGCCAACAGCTTCATAAAGTCCCGGGCATACGGAGCAGTCTCAAGCGGTCGAAAATGCCGAGCCCGCTTATCCCATTCAAAAGAATCATCAGCCCGCCGCCGATCAGCTTGCAGACGTATCCATTCGCCATTCCAATCCGCAGAAAGCAGATCAGAACGAATCTCCCCATCAACCACGGGCCAACCTCCTAGCAACAAAAAAGCGACTCCTCCCAAAAGAAGAGCCGCAACCAGCATATATCAGAAAGAACCGTTCCAACGCCAATCCGCCGTATCAACCATGTGGTGCAGGAGCGAAGCAACTGCAACATGGGACAGAACTCAGCCAAGGTTGAGATGTGCGGGAACCCCGGGAAGGGCAAATATATAAGGTCGATCGCGAGTTCCGCACGAGCCGGAGAGCACTTAATGTGCTCTCCGTGCGAGTCAGGACTGTCCGAGCAGGCGACCTTATATATTTGCCCTTCCCGGGGTTCCTCGCCTCGTATCCCTAGGCTAGTTCTTCAGCGAGTTCAGCGGCGCCGGGAAGCGTCCACCGCGATGGGCAAGCACGGTGCCGGCGTTGGGGTTCACCGGCATGATGGGTGCACGGCCGAACAGGCCGCCGTACTCGACGCAGTCGCCCACGCCCTTGCCGATGGCGGGAATCACGCGGACGGCCGTGGTCTTGTTGTTGATGACGCCGATGGCCATCTCGTCGGCGATGATGCCGGCGATGGTCTCGACCGGGGTGTCGCCGGGGATGGCGATCATGTCCAGGCCGACGGAGCACACACAGGTCATGGCCTCGAGCTTCTCGAGCGAAAGCGCACCGGCCTCGACGGCGGCGATCATGCCGGCGTCCTCGGACACGGGGATAAAGGCGCCGGAGAGACCGCCCACGCTGGAGCTGGCCATGACGCCGCCCTTCTTGACGGCATCGTTGAGCATGGCGAGCGCGCAGGTCGTGCCGGGGCCACCGCAGGTGCCCACGCCGATGATCTCGAGGATGCGCGCGACGGAGTCGCCGATGGCAGGCGTGGGAGCCAGCGACAGGTCGACAATGCCCTTCTCGACACCCAGACGATGGGCGGCCTCGCGGCTCATGAGCTCGCCGGCGCGGGTGATCTTAAAGGCGGTCTGCTTAATCTTCTCGGCGACCTCCATCATCGATGCGGAATCGGGCAGCGTCTCCAGGGCTGCGGCCATAACGCCGGGGCCCGAGACGCCTACGTTGATGACGGCGTCGGCCTCGCCACCGCCGTGGACGGCGCCCGCCATAAACGGGGAGTCCTCGACCATGTTGGCAAAGCAGACAAACTTGGAAGCGCCGACGGAATCCTGGTCGGCCGTGAGCTTGGCGGCGTCGATGATGGTCTGGGCGGCCATGAGCACGGCATCCATGTTGATGCCGGCGCGCAGGCTGGCGACGTTGACACTGGAGCAGACGCGGCTGGTGGTGGCAAGCGCCTGGGGGATGGACTGGATGACGCGGCGGTCGGCATCGCCGATGCCCTTCTGGACGAGCGCGGAGAAGCCGCCCAGGTAATCGATGCCGAGCGTCTCGGCCGCGCGGTCGAGGGCGTGCGCGATGGGGGTGAGGTCCTCATCCTTGCAGCACGCGGCGATCTGGGCCACCGGGGTGACGGAAACGCGCTTGTTGACGATGGGGATACCGTACTCGCGCTCGAGGTTCTCGGCGGTCTCGACCAGATGCTCAGCCGTGTGCGTCACGTGGTCGTAGATCTTCGTGCACATGCGGTCGAGGTTTTCGTCACCGCAACCCATGAGCGAAACACCCATGGTGATGGTCCTGATGTCGAGGTTCTGCTCCTCAACCATGCCGCGGGTTTCCGCGATTTCTGCGGGCGTGATCGCCATCCTTGCGCTCCTATCTGCCAAAACGAGCATAGTCTTTTCTATTCTAACGTGCCGCACGTGCCAAGTGGCGCGTGCGGCACGTTTTAGTGCTCGGTTGTTTCCGTTGTGTTACTGCCCAAAGACCTCTTCGGCGATGCGCGCGCTTTCGGCGGCATCCTTGGCGTAGTAGTCCGCGCCGATCTGCTTGGCGTATTCGGGGGTGAGCACGGCGCCGCCCACGATGATCTTGACGCCCGGAACCTCGGCATGGAGCAGCTTGATGGTCTCCTCCATGGCGACGACGGTGGTGGTCATAAGCGCCGAGAGGCCGACGAGTTTGATATCGCGCTCCTTGACGGTCTTGAGTACCTCCTGCGGATCGACATCGCGGCCCAGGTCAAAGACGGTGTAGCCGTAGTTGTCGAGCAGCATTTTGACGATGTTCTTGCCAATATCGTGGATGTCGCCCTTGACGGTGGCCACGCAGATCTTGCCCTTGTCGGCGATCTCGCCGGCGGGCATCAGGCGCTTGATGGTGTCGAAGCCCACGCGCGCGGCCTCGGCCGAGGCCATGAGCTGCGGCAAGAAGAACTTGCCCTGGTCAAAGAGGACGCCAACCTCGTCGAGGGCGGGGATAAAGTGATTGTTGATGAGGTCCATGGCGTCGTGGTCTGCCAGCAGACGCTCGGTCTCGGCAGCGATCTCGCCTTTGCGGCCCGAGACGACCATGCGACGAATCGGGTCGTCGTTGCCGACGGTGCCGGCGGTGCCGGCGGTGCCGGCGGTGCCCGCGGCCGGCGCGGCATCACTCGATGCGGCCTGAGCTGCTGCCGGGTTGGCGGCGATCTTATAGGGATCGGTCCAGCCGGCGTAGCGTTCGATGTATCCGGTCGAGCCCTCGTCCTCAACGCTCAGCACGCGATAGCTGTAGACGGTGTCCATAAAGCGCTTGGAGCCCGGGTTCATGATGGGGGCGTCCAGGCCCGCGCCAAAGGCGGCGGCCAAAAAGACCGAGCCCAGCAGCGGGCGGGCAGGCAGGCCAAAGCTGATGTTCGACACGCCGAGCGCGCATTTGACACCCAGGCGCTCCTTGCACAGGGACATGGCACGCAGGATCTGCTCGGCCTGGCGCTGGTTGGTCGAGGCGGTCATGACCAGGCAGTCGATGAGGATGCGGTCCGGTCCGATGCCGTAGCGGGCAGCCTCGGCCACGATGCGCTCGGCGATGGCGAAGCGAGCCTCGGCGGTATCGGGGATGCCGCCTTCGTCGAGCGTAAGGCCGACAACGTTGGTGCCGTAGTGGGCGACCAGTGGAAAGATCTCATCCATGATCTGCTGCTTGCCATTGACCGAGTTGATGATGGGCTTGCCGGCGTAGCGGCGCACGGCGGCCTCGACGGCTGCGGGGTCGGTGGAGTCGATCTGCAGCGGCAGCAGCGTGGAGCCTTGGAGCTGCTCGGTCGCTTGCTGGATGACCTTGACCTCGTCGATCTCGGGCAGGCCCACGTTGACGTCCAAGATATCGGCGCCCTGTTCTTGCTGGCTGATGCCCTGGCTTACGACGTAGTCCAGATCGCCGTCGCGCAGGGCCTGCTGCAGGCGTTTTTTACCGGTGGGGTTGATGCGCTCGCCGATGACGGCGATTTTGTGGCCGTCGCAGGGGAGGTCCACCACGGTCTGGGCGCTTGTGACCGACATGCTGGGCTTGCGGTGGCGCGGACTGGGCGTGTGGTTATCGATAAGCGTGCGCAGCGCTGCCATGTGCGTGGGCGTGGTACCGCAGCAACCGCCCACGACGCTCACGCCGTCGGCGATCATGCCGGCGACGGCCTCGGCGTATTCGGGGGCTTGGATATCAAAGACGGTGTTGCCGTCGTCGTCCACGCGGGGCAGTCCAGCGTTGGCCTGCACCATGATGGGCTTGTCCGTAACGGTGAGCATGCGAGCGGCGAGCCCTCGGAGCTCGGCCGGTCCCTGGCTGCAGTTGATGCCCAAAACGTCGGCGCCGATGGCATCGAGCGTGATGGCGGCAACCTCGGGACTCGTGCCCAGGAAGGTGCGACCGTCTTCCTCAAAAGTCATGGTGGCAAAGACGGGCAGGTTGGAGTTCTCGCGGCAGGCGAGGACCGCCGCCTTGATCTCGGCCAGGTCGGTCATGGTCTCGATAATAAAGAGGTCCACACCCGCGGCGACGCCGGCGCGCACTTCCTCGGCAAAGAGGTCGTAGGCCTCGTCGAAGCTCAGGGTACCCAGGGGGCGCAGCAGCGCGCCGATGGGGCCGATGTCGCCGGCGACGTAGTGGGCACCGGCCGCGCGAGCGCAAGAGACTGCGGCGGCAAAGACATCTGCCACGGTGGCGGCGCCATCGAGCTTGTGCGCGTTGGCGCCAAAGGTGTTGGCGGTGATCACGTCGCACCCGGCCTCGACGTACTGACGTTGGATGTCGGTGATGACCTGGGGCTCCTCAAAGTTGAGCAGCTCGGGCAGGGCTCCGGCCTTCATGCCGGCCGCCTGCAGCATGGTGCCCATGCCGCCGTCGAACAGCAGGTGTCCCGTGCCCTCGATGGCGGCGCGCAGACGATCGTTCTTAATGCGAAGGTCGTCGATTGTGCGCGTCTTGTATGCAGCGCCTTTGCGGCGTGCGGCATCAACAGGCGCCGCCAGCGCGGTACCGTCCAGATCATGAGTGATAAGTATGTTTGAGCTATTCGCCATGTGCATCCATTTCGTCTAGAGCCCACTGAGGAATTTCTATTTGAAGAGATTTGTCGGGCTCGATATCTTCGATTCGCTTGTTGTAGTGGGCAAGAAGCCGTGCGACATTTAATCGAATTAGGGCTCGCTTGTAGAACGATAATTCTTCAATATTGATGCCGATAAACGATTCGAGCGCGATAACCTGTACGCGATTGCCGAGTCCCTCACTTTCGAACAGTCCGTAAGCGAAGGAAACTTTATCGTGGGGGACAACGACGATGGGACGAATGCCATTTCGAATGTTATCTCGGCATCGATCGGTCAATTTGGCCATTGGCGATACAGTCACATGAAATGCAGCATCATTGATTTGGAAATCGCCAGAACGGTCTGTTTGCTGGTCGGCAGCGTTTGAGTTGTCCTTTCCGATTTCTATGGTTGGAAATAACATCTCTAGTTTTGCACCTACCAGGTGCTGTGCGACGGTACCCGTTGGCTTATCGGACCGTAGGCTTGCTTCGGCTAGGATATCATCGACAATGACAGAAATTGGTTTTTGAAGATCAATTTCGACTTTGATTCTCTGCCGGTTAAAGAAATCGACCTGGATTCGCTCGACGAAGAAATTGGCGATTGCATTCGCAGCTTCAAGACGAGCGTCTTCGCAAGTGCCACTGGGTAGGGCAGAGTTGATAATTGTGGCAAGCTCAAGCGCCATCGGGAGTGTGCCGCGTGAGGTCCTGCCGCCCTCTGATGCGAAGGCACGCGTTTCCCCATGCCTGGCTAAAACTGTTTTGATGCATGCTCCACTTAGGCCTCGTACTTGGCTCCCCTTGTCCGATTGCACATAATCGTCGGTGAGCGGAAAACGGTTTTGCAACAGCTCGCTTATGCCTATACCAACCGCCATGACGTTACGGTTGACATTGCCTCGCTTGCTGCGCTTGGATTCGTACCAGAGTTCAATGGCATCCAAGATATCTTTATCGGGCTCGTTCAAGGAGCAATTGGTCATTTCCATTATTGTTCACTCCGTTCCTTGAAGACATAAGCGCGGGTTTGACTGCATTTTTTATAAGCCAAGTGACAACTGGCACGGCAACTGCATCGCCGAATGCGTAGCGAATCTGAGCATCCGAGAAGCCGCTAAACTGACATGAGTCAGCACCTTGGAGACGGGCATATTCAGTTCCAGTCATCCAGCGAACTTCTATCTTTCCGTTTTCGCATATCACGACTGCCTGTCTTGATGAGCCGCCGCGAGCCGTTCTTAGACATCCGGCAATTTCTTCTTCACGGATTTCCCAGCGCACAACGCCTGATCGCGTGCGACGGTAAGCAGTGCGAACAGTTTTTTCTTTGGCATTTAAGAAGCGCTGAAGGCGCTCTGCTTGATGCGGTGCAAGCGAGTCGATAAATGCTTGTACTTGGTTTTTGTTCCACCAACGCTTGTCGCCCTCGGGAATATCTTCAACAACCGTTGCAAGGCCCGTCATGCGAAGTGGGCTCGGCTCGTTTAGGTGAGAGATGTGCGTAATGAGTGAAGGGTCGGAGTGAATCCAGGAGACCTTTTCAGGTCGAAGCGAGGAATCGAGTCGGCTGTTGGGAAGAGGGTTTTTTAATCCGACGACAAACATGCGTGGGCGTGACTGGGGAAGCCAGTGCCGTGCATCGATAAAATAAGCGTCGCATGAATAGCCTAAACGATTAAATTCCTGGCAAACGAGTCTAAAGTCATCACTGTTATTAGACGTGGCAAGGCCGATGACGTTTTCGAGAACAAGTGCCCGCGGGGCACGATCGCTCATTCCTTCGATGGCCTTAATAAAGCCAAAGAACGCACTGGACTCTTTACCAGAGATAAGTCCCTCCCTGTTTCCCGCGAGAGATAAGTTTGTGCAAGGGCTTGACGCCCATGCGATGTCGGCTTGGGGTATTAGGTCGGGGTCGAGCGTGTGGACATCCTGCTCGACTAGATGCTCATCGCCCCAACACTGGCTGTACATGGCGCATTTAGTATGGTCTATGTCATTTGCCCAGATTGTTTTGATTCCGGCTTTTGCCATGCCGGCACGAGCCAAGCCAATGCCTGAAAAAAACTCAAGTGCGGTTAGTTGTGGCGAGAACTGCAGAATGTTGTGCATGTACTGGCTTTCAGATAGTTGTTATTTGGCATCTTATGGTACTTGTTTGTGAGGACATCCGCTTACTTACGGACGAGATTCCCTCGATACCGTGCCATCAATTGACATTTTATTCAGAATGCGAATAGCAGGTGGTGTGGGCGGCGCGGAAGCGACAGTGCTCGCGCATGCGGCAGATATTGCAGGTGGGGCGGCTCTGGGCGTCGTGGACCTCGCCATCGAACAGACCGATCACCGCGGTCACGCTCTTGGTGGGCATGAGCAGGCTGGTGGGCGTGACGGTAAGCCCGATGAGCCGCGTGGCGTTGAGCGCGTCCACGATTGAGCGCTGTGCCGTAAGCGGGCAGTCGCCGTAGCCGGGACTGAAGCGCCAGTTACCGGCGAGTCCGCGTGCGGCGGCCGCAGCCTTAACCTGCTGGTCCATCTGCTCGACGGCGGCTTCTACATAGGCAGAGCATGCGGCGTCGAGCACAGCTCCCTCCAGGGGCTGCTGGGCTCCCGTGGTACGCAGGCGACGCTCGGCGTCCATGCCGAGGGTGCATGCCATGAGCGCGGCAAAGCGGGCGTCTTTGAGATGTCGATAGATGTCGCGACCGCGCAGCTCAACGTTGGTGCCAACCAGACGGATGCAAGGCTCTCCCTGCTCGTCCACGCCTGTGGCATCGACGGTAAACACGCGCCGCACGCCGCGGGGCTCAATGTCCAGCTCAAGGCGCTCGACCACAAGCTCAATACGTCGTGACAGCTCGGGCTCAATCTGCTGGCCGCCGTAACCCAGATACCGCAGCATCTCGGCACGGTCGACACGGGGATGGTGCGCAGCATCGACACGGTAAAGCGCCGGCGACGCAAGGTCGGCCGGCACTTCGACAGCGGTTGTATCGATGTGCGGTTTTTCCATTACCCTAGGCGCTCCATAATGGTCGCGGCGATCGCAGGACGATTCATAGTGTACAGGTGCAGACCGGCGGCACCGTGCTCCTTGAGGTCGCAAAGCTGACGGGCGGCATAATCTACACCGGCTGCCTGCAGGCTCTCGGGGTCGTTCTCGTACTTGGCGAGAATCTTGATGACGGGGGAGGGCAGCGACGCACCGCACATAAAGACCATGCGGCTGATTTGCGACTTGCCCATAAACGGCATGATGCCCGCGGTAATGGGCACGGTGATGCCCGCCTTGTCGGCAAGCTCGCGGAAGCGGTAGAAGCACTCGTTGTCAAAGAAGAGCTGCGTCACAAAGAAGCTCGCGCCGGCGTCCTGTTTTTGCTTGAGGTATTCGACCGAAGCGTTGAGGTCCTCACAGGCAATGTGGCCCTCGGGGTAGGCCGCGGCGCCCACACAAAAGCCGGCGTCGACAAGCTCGGGGATGAGGTCACGGGCGTAGGCGTAGTCCGAGGCGGGCTTGTCATCCTCGGTCGCGCCAGTGGGCAGATCACCGCGCAGGGCCAGGATGTTTTCTACGCCGGCGGAGCGGTATTCGTCGATCTTGGCGGCGATATCGGCGTGCGAGCGGCCCACGCAGGTAAGGTGCGCCACCGAGGGCGTATTGAATTCGCTCGTAATCATATGCGCGATGGGGGCGGTGGTGGCGCCGTTGCCCGAGCCGCCGGCAGAGCAGGTGACCGAGACAAAGCTCGGCGAAAGCTTGCACAGATTGCCTGCCACCTCGCGAGCCGTGTTGAGGGTAAGCTCGCCCTTGGGCGGGAACATCTCAAACGAAACGGGTGCGGTGCCCTGGGATGCTGCCTGCTTAAAAACCTCGTCGACGCGCATATCGTGCTCCTTTAGATACGTAATAGTGTGATGTGTTGTAAGGATTCTACAGCACCACTGTGTCACGGTGGAGTTTCGCTCGCTATTCGGGGATACCAATCAAAGATGCCTTGCTATCGACATTCCCTATAGCAGAGCGGTCAATCTAGGATGGGGCTATAAAGACTGGTATCTGATGCGAAATACCAGTTAATAGAGCCCCATCCCAAATTGACTACCCTTAAACCATGGGGAGAGGTCTGCAATTTATACAGTTGATTGGCTGTTGAGGGCGGCAACGCCGCCGCGATGCGGTAACCTCATTGATTGGTTTCGTGACAGCAACATAACGGTAATGTTGCGGAAACACGACGAGCCTAATCTATGACTCGTTCGTTAGTAATCAACACCGCTTCTCACGCGGTGCCGATACGAAGGGAGTTCCGTATGGCCGAACTTACTGACCGCTTCGGGACCATGGTGTTCTCTGAGGAAGTCATGAAGGACTACCTCCCCAAGGACATTTGGAAGCGCCTTGCTGCAACCCTCGAGGACGGTGAGCCGCTTGACCTGGATGTGGCCAACGCCGTTGCCCACGCCATGAAGGTCTGGGCCATCTCCAAGGGCGCGACGCACTACGCGCACTGGTTCCAGCCGCTTTCGGGCATTACTTCCGAGAAGCACGACAGCTTCCTCGAGCCCAACCACGACGGCACCGCCATTACCAAGTTTACGGGCAAGAACCTCATCCAGGGCGAGCCGGACGCCTCCAGCTTCCCCAACGGCGGCCTGCGTGCCACCTTCGAGGCCCGTGGCTACACCGCTTGGGATCCCACCAGCCCCGCATTCATTAAGGACGATGTCCTGTGCATCCCCACGGCTTTTTGCTCCTACACGGGCGAGGCCCTGGACAAGAAGACCCCGCTGCTGCGCTCCATGACCGCACTCTCGCGTGAGTCCAAGCGCGTTTTGGCGCTGTTTGGTAAGACCCCCAAGAAGGTCGTTCCTTCCGTGGGCGATGAGCAGGAGTACTTCCTGATCAAGAAGGACGCTTACCGCAAGCGCAGGGACCTGGTCATCACCGGGCGCACCCTCTTTGGTGCTGCTCCCTGCAAGGGCCAGGAGCTCGAGGAACACTACTTTGGCGCTATCCGCCCCACCGTCTCGTCCTATATGAAGGACCTGGACGATGAACTGTGGGCGCTTGGCATTCCTGCCAAGACCAAGCACAACGAGGTCGCTCCCTGCCAGCATGAGCTCGCCCCTGTCTACGGCGAGGTCAACGAGGCCATCGACCAGAATCTGGTCATGATGGAGAAGATGAAGCTCATCGCCTCCCGTCACGACTTGGTCTGCCTGCTGCACGAGAAGCCCTTTGAGGGCATCAACGGTTCGGGCAAGCACAACAACTGGTCGCTTGGCACCGAGTCCGAGAACCTGCTCGACCCGGGCGACACCCCGCTCGACAACCTGCAGTTCATCGTCTTCCTCACCGCGGTGATCGAGGCCGTCGATAACTATCAGGAGCTCCTGCGTGCCTCCGTTGCCTCGGCCGGCAACGATCATCGTCTGGGCGCCAACGAGGCTCCTCCGGCGATTATGTCCATCTTCCTGGGCGACCAGCTTACCGAGGTTGTCGAGAAGATCATCGATGGCAAGGCTTCCGTCCATGCCACGCGCGGCGTGCTTGACTTGGGCGCCGATACCCTGCCCAAACTGATGCAGGACAACACCGACCGCAACCGCACCTCCCCGTTCGCCTTCACCGGCAACAAGTTCGAGTTCCGTGCCTGCGGCTCCGAGCAAAACGTTTCCGACTCCAACCTGGTGCTCGATGCCGCCGTTGCCAAGTCGCTCAAGTCCTTCGCCGATGCGCTCGAGGGTACGCCCGAGGATAAGTTCCAGGACGCCGCGCTCGAGTACTGCAAGAAGGTGCTGACCGATCACCAGCGCATCCTGTTCTCCGGCGACGGTTACTCCGACGAGTGGCCCATCGAGGCCGAGAAGCGCGGCCTTGCCAACAACAAGACCACGGCCGACGCTCTTCCCGCCTTTGTTTCCGATAAGGCCATTGCGCTCTTTGAGGAGACGGGTGTCCTGACCAAGGCCGAGGCCCAGTGCCGCTATGACTGCAAGCTCGAGAAGTACAACAAGCTCATGAACATCGAGGCTACCACGATGGTTCGCGAGGCGCGTCGTACCTATCGCCCGGTCATTACCGCCTATGCCACCAAGGTCGCTAAGGGCCTTGAGGCTATCCGTGCCGCCGGCGTCG
Organism: Collinsella sp. AM43-1; assembly: GCF_003467925.1. Lineage (NCBI taxonomy): Bacteria > Bacillati > Actinomycetota > Coriobacteriia > Coriobacteriales > Coriobacteriaceae > Collinsella > Collinsella sp. AM43-1. Next base: position 189,264 of record NZ_QSFR01000002.1, read on the forward strand.
ATGCTGCCATGCAGTGCGAGCAGAACACGCTCAACAAGCTCTGCAACGGTATCACCACCATCAACGACTCCATCAAGGCGCTCGACGCCGTGCATCAGAAGGCCGAAGCCCTCGATGGTCAGGAGCAGGCCAACGTGTATGCACACGAGGTCGTTCCCGCTATGGATACGCTGCGCGCCGCCGTGGATGCCATGGAGGAGATCGTGGCCGCCGACTACTGGCCGGTCCCGACCTACGATGACATTCTGTTCTATGTGTAACAGACACGTTTGATTTTGCGTGCGAAGGGGTCTCGCCTGTGCGAGGTCCCTTCTTTTTTGTCGCCACTGGCGAAGACGGCAGAGGTTCTTGGCTGATTTGGCGCACATTTGGCGCACATTTGGCGCACATTTGGCGCGCATGCGCCGAAACGAAAACAGCCAAGACAAAAAACGAACCCGCACGACTTAACATCGCACAGGTTCGCACATTTTCGGGTTGGTGCCCCCAGCGGGATTCGAACCCGCGATATCCACCTTGAAAGGGTGGCGTCCTTGGCCGCTAGACGATGGGGACAGCGGGAAAGAGTATAGCAGACTTTTCTATCCGTTCACAAATCGTTGGCAGATTGAAAAACCACCACACAGGAGCCTTGATTCTCATCTTCATTGCAACAGCCTCAGGACTCA
>NZ_QSFR01000020.1:0-298 GCF_003467925.1 Collinsella sp. AM43-1
ACATTAAGTGGCCTCCTGTTCGTGCGGAACTCGCGATAAACCTAAGCCGGTGTCCCCGCTCTCCCGGGGCCTGTCGTGGCTTGGCCGTTGCATGCGGCTCGCTTTTCGGAACGGGGCTGACGGACACGTTCCGAAATCTACCACCGTCGCTGTGCAGGGTGTCTATAAAGAGCCGTGGCCAAAAAACATCAAATATGAGTACTGATACTCTTTTAGTAGCAGTAATTTTGACCACATTTAAGGTGATTTGACGTGTCGATCGAGCAGATAAGCTGCCGTATCTCCTCAAGTGTTCATT
>NZ_QSFR01000020.1:308-35251 GCF_003467925.1 Collinsella sp. AM43-1
AGTAATTTTGACCACATTTAAGGTGATTTGACGTGTCGATCGAGCAGATAAGCTGCCGTATCTCCTCAAGTGTTCATTAAAGGAAGACCTTGATGCGAATAAATCTCATTAAGATCTTCTTTTATTAACGAAAATAATGTAGCTACAACGGTGACAGTACTCATATTTGCCGTTTTTTGGCCACAGTCCTTCGGAGGGTCCTCGAAAATAGTCCCGAGCCGGCACTTGGGGACGTTCCTATAATGCCGGCACTTAGGAGCGTCCCCAAGTGCCGACACCGCGTCTGCCTGCGGCGGCCGCGCCCCGCTGCATCGCTCCGCACCCTTGCGGGTTCGAATCCCTCCGCTTGGCGGCGTTGGCTCGATTTGCTTGACGTGAGGGGCTCTTGGCTGGTGTGGGACGGAGGGATTCCGCGTCCGCCTGGTCGGCGGCCGCGCCCCGCTGCGTCGCTTCGCTCCTTGCGTGCTGCGCTGGAAAACGCTTCGCGTTTCCTCAGCTCCGCACCCTTGCGGGTTCGAATTCCTCCGCTTGCCCACAAGAAAGCGCCCTGGGCCGTTATGGGCTTAGGGCGCTCAGTTTTAATGGCTGGGACGGAGGGATTCGAACCCCCAACAGCCGGCACCAAAAACCGGAGTTCTACCGTTGAACTACGTCCCAATGTGTGGTGTTGCCCAAAAGCAACTCGTCTAGTTTACCTAATCTGCGAGGGCATCGCAAACGCCGTCGAGTAGGCGTACGGCGAGGGTCTGCGCGTCGCTGGCCGTAAAGGTGCCGTTGTAACGCGTCATGCCGGTGAGCTCGATGCGAATTCGTGCCGGCTTTTGCTGTGCGGCGACATTGGCGGTACGGATGCGCTGGGCCAGGTTGTGGCACTCGGCGAGGGCGATCGTGGCGCGCGGGGCGGCGTCTGCAGGCAACTCGTCGCTTGCGATCTCGAGCACCAGGTCGACATCGGTCGGAACCTCGGAATCGCAAAGCATCATGCCGCTGCTGTCGGTCGTCGCCGTGGCGATGTTCCACATGCGCGATGCTACGCTGCGCGCGATAGGGTCCTCGCCGATGACGGCAATCTGGAAACGCTCGAGCACGTTGGCGGCGCGCGCAAAACCGATGCGAGACTCGGCTTCGGTGACCGAGGGCTTGCCCTCCCACACATGGTGCAGGCGGTTGATGTAGGCGTAGGTGTCCTGGAAGGCCATGCCGTCGGCAAACAGGCCGACATTTTCCTGGAACTGCTGCAGGGCGGCCTCGGTATGCGGACCAAAGTAGCCGTCGTCTTCGCCACAGGCAAAGCCCAAAACGTTGAGAGCGCGCTGCAGGGCCTTGACGTCGGCGCCGTGAAAATTGGGCATGCGAAGGTAGAGCGTGCGGTCGCCCAGCTTATACGAGGCGTCGACCAGGGCGCTCCAACAGGGGATATCGACGGCATGACCGGCAGCAAGGCCGCTGTCGAGCCTGAAGGTGCTGACGGCCTGCTCGGTGGTGGTGTCAAAGCGCTTGTCGGCGACCTCGTCGGCATCGATGGTGTAACCGAGCTGCAGAAGGCGGGACTGAACATCCTCGACGGCTGCTCCCTGCATGCCCGTGGTAATAGGTTCCATGAACGAACCCCTTTCGGCGTACGATTCGTACTATTTTGAGCGCGTGTCGGATAGACAACGCGAGACAATGCATAAACATGCACTCAACAGTGTAGCAACTTGTACCCAAACGCGCTGCCCACAGGTTTTGTGACCCCCGCTAGTTGAGGCGCTCCACAAAGAAATCTGCCATGGAGAGGAACAGTTCGCGTGCGTGCGGGTCAAGCTCAACGTTCTCGATGGCAGCCTTGGCTTTTGCGGTCAGGTCCAGTGCGTAGGCGTGAGCATATTCGATGGAGCCGGTCTGCTGGAAGATCTCCACGGCGCGCGCGAGCTGCGCGGGGTCCTCGGTGCCCGAGGAAAGGATTGCCTCGACCTCGTCGTGATGGCGCTCATCAGACAGGGCGTGCACGGCAACGAGCGTGCGTTTGCCCTCGGTGATGTCGGTGCGGAAGTCCTTGTTGGCGGCCTCTTTGGTGCCGACCAAGTTGAGCAGGTCGTCCTGAATCTGAAAGGCAAGGCCGGTGTGCAGGCCAAAGGCGCGTAGCGCCTCGACCTGCTCTTCGCTGCCGCCGCCGATAATGGCTCCGGCGGCAAGCGGCGTGGCTCCGCTGTAATACGCGGTCTTGTGCGTCGCCATGTCCAGGTAGTCATCAACCGAGATATCAAAGCGCTCGTCACGGACCCAACCCAGGTCAAGCGCTTGACCCTCGATGGTGCGGACGATCATCTCGGTAAGCTCGTGGAGCACACGCAGCTTCACGTCGGACTCGAGCGTGGGATCGTCGAGAACCGTCTTGGTGACCATGGTGAGCGCCAGGTCGCCACAATTGATGGCAAGGCCCGTGCCCTCGGTAAGGTGCATGCAGGGCTTGCCGCGACGAATCTGCCCGTTGTCGGCGATGTCGTCGTGGATGAGTGCGCCCGACTGAAAGTGCTCGATGGCCGCCGCGGCGCTGCGGGCGCTCTCAAAGCTACCGCCCACTGCGGTTGCGGCGAGCATGCAGATGAGCGGGCGGTGGCGCTTGCCAGCGTTTGCCGTAAATGCCGAGAGCGGGGTATACAGGTAACGCTCGATATCGGCGGAAGTCGCCTGTCCGTCAAAGAACGTGGCCAGATAGTCGTTAATCTGGTCAAAGTGCTGGGCTAAAAAGCTGGTAAACGGACTGGACACGGGTTCTCGCATTCTTTGATAGGTTGCATCGTTGCATTATGCAGACAACATATTGCCACATTAGGGCGTCGAGCGCGGCGGTTGAAGACGATTGGTCCATGCGGCCGCAAGTGCGGTAGGGGCTTGGCTAGATAAGCCCAAAGTGTTCGAGCGCGGTGACGACGCCGTCGTGGTCGATGCTGTCGGTGACATAGTCGGCCTTTTCCTTGAGGAAGTCCGGTGCGTTGCCCATGGCGATGCCAACGTCGACGGCGTTCATCAGCGAGACGTCATTGCTGGCGTCGCCGATGCCGTATACGGTTCCGTGGTGGGGATCGAGGGCGTCGAGTACGGACTGGATACCCTCGCGCTTGGTACATTCGCGAGGCGAAATCTCGGTCACTTCGAGCTCGAGCTCGTTAAAGCAGAGCAGCGGCTCAAACGCTTGATCCTGAGCGATGCGGTTGGCAAGCGACGTGGACATTAAGATCTTGTAGGCGCTGTAATGTTGCAGCTGCGTAATTGCATCGCCCACGGTGCGGGCGTATCCTGGGGCGTCGGGCGCATCGGCACTCATGCGAACGACGCCATTGAGTCCCTCAAAACGAATCACTTCGTCCGATTGCTCAAGAATGGGAGCAAGGCGCTGCAGCATGCCGGGCGTCATCGCCAAATCGCGAATCACGTGTCCCTCAAGTTCGACATAGCCACCCGCGAGGCAGACGATGCCGGTCCAGGGCAGCTCGAGCAGCTTTGGATGGATGCAGCTCAGCGTGCGCCCTGTGCAGATAAACGCCATATTGCCCTTGGCGACAAAATCACGGATGGCTTGCGAGACCGCTTCATTGGGATAGGGGGAGAGGTCTCGCTCGCTCTCGGGAAGCTCTTGTGCCACTCGAGGGTCTTGCCAGGCGAGTGTTCCGTCGATATCGAAGAAGCAGATATCGCCGCGCTTATGGGCTGCGCTGGCGGCAGGGGAGGCCGAGGTGGTGGACACAAATCCCGGCTCGAGGCCCATGATCTGGTCAAAATGCTCTTTAACGCGGGGAACGGAGATGCCAATAATCACCTGGGCGGTCTTGCCCGTAATGATGAGGCCCTTGGCGCCCACCGCGACAAACGACGCATTATCTGCAACGATGGAAGGGTCTGCGACCTCGACGCGCAGGCGCGTGGCGCAGTTGGTTGCGCCCACGATATTGCCAACGCCACCTAAAAGCTGAATTACCCGCTCAGCGAGGACGTGATCTTGATCGGATTGAATACTGACCTCGCCATTGGGAGATTGCTCTTTGGCAAAGCCGCTTCCCGTTAAACGATCGATTGCCGCGCGATTGGAGACATGATCCTCGCGGCCCGGCGTCTTAAGGTCATAGACCAAGATGAGTGCTCGAAAACTAACAAAAAAGATGAGGCTAAAGGCAAGACCGATACCGAGCGCCAAAAGGTAGGAGCCGGCATGCATTCGCATGAGTGGGATGAAGTTGAAGGCCGTCATTTCCATGAGACCGCCCGAGAAGATGCCGACGATGCCAAAGAAGTTCATGGTCATGGCAAGGCAGGAGGATAGGACGGCGTAGAGCAAAAAGAGTCCAGGATAGGTGAACATAAAGAGAAACTCGAGCGGCTCGGTGACACCGCAGACCACCGAGGCGACGATGGCGGGCAAAAGGATGACCTTAAGGCTGGCGCGGCGTTCGGGTTTGGCGGTGAAATAGAATGCTGCCGCGATGGCGGGAAGGCCAAAGAGCTTGCCCCAGCCGGTGGCGGTAAAACCTGCCCAGGGCGCAAGTTCATTTAAAGGGCGCGTGCTATGGGAGAGAATGGGGAGTAGGTTGGTCCACGTGGCGTAAATACCGTCGTGAATGACCAGATTGTCGTAATAGATGGGCATATAGAGCAGGTGGTGCAGCCCCATGGGCTCGAGTGCTCGCTCCAAAAACACAAAGATGCCCACGCCGAAGGGGCCGACGCCCGCAAGTGCGTGGCGCAGCGTTTCGGTCGCGGCGTATGCGAAGGGCACGATGGCGGCCGAGATGGCGGCAAGGGCAAACACGGCAAAAAAGCTGATGAGGTAGACCAGCGAGGAACCCGAGAAGGTGCCGAGCCAATCGGGAACCTTGGCATCGTAGAAGCGGTCATGGATGGCGACGACGGTTGCCGATACCGCCAGCGGGCCGATAATGCCGGTGTCGAGCGTCTTGATGCCGTCGATGACGGTGATACCGCTGGCGGGGGTCAAAGATGATGGGTACTTAAGCCCAAGGTTGTCTCCGCTCAGCTTAATGATCTCGCTCAAAAAGAAGCAATAGGCAAAATAGGCCACGAGTGCCTCGAGGCAGCAGCGTGCCGGTTGCTTTTGGGCAAGACCGATAGGCAGCGCTACGGCAAAAAGGAGTGGAAGGCGCTTAAAGACCGTCCACGAGCCGCGCTGGATGATGGTCCAGAAAACGTACCAAGGGGTTCCGTATACGGCGAGGTCGCCGACGATGTCTACGGTCGTGGCGAGGGCGGAGATGCCGACCATGAGGCCTGATATAGAAAACAGCATGGCGGGCGCGAACATTGCCCCGCCAAAGCGTTGGATTTTTTGCAGCATATTCTGCCTCTCGACCATAAGCCCGCCGTGTCTGCGGTGGAACGTTTAAACAATGAGTTAATTGTAGGGGAGTGAGCGTTCGCCGCATTGTTGGTTTTGATTCGAATCGATTGGAGCATCACGGGCGCCGTTGACAGTTAATAATCGGTGCTTTGCCGATAGACGGTTTAAACAACCCAAAGAAATGCTATCGTGCCTAGCCATACATATTCATTAGAGGTGAAATCATGCCAAAAGCGATTTACGAAGGAATCTACCGCGAGATCCGTTCGCGCATCATCAACGGGACCTATGCGTTTCAGGAGATGCTGCCAACCGAAGCCGAGCTGACCGCGGAGTTTGGCTGCACGCGCAATACCGTTCGACGCGCCTTGAGCATGCTGGCCGACCAGATGTTTGTGCAGCCTATACACGGTAAGGGCGTGCGCGTTATTTGGCTTAAGGGCGAAACCGACATGCTGGGCGCACTCGAAGAGGTTGAGTCGTTTGGCGAGTTCGCAAAACGCAACAATGCCGTCGCATCGACCGAGGTCAAGTCTTTTGAACATTTGATTTGCACTGAGCAACTCTCTCGTCGCCTGGGCTTTAAGGTGGGCGAGGAGCTGATTCGCGTAGTGCGTGTCCGAAGCCTCAACGGCAGCGCGCGCCAAGTGGACCATGGCTACTTTTTGGCGTCGATCGCCAAGGGCCTGACCCCCGAGATCGCGGCGGATTCTATCTACGGCTATCTGGAGCACAAGCGCGGCGTCAAAGTGATGGCGAGCCGTCGTACGGTGAGTGTCGAGCTCGCCAACGATGAGGACTGCAGCTACTTGGACCTTGGCAAGTACAACTGCGTCGCCGTTATGGAGAGCCAGTCGTACACCTCGGACGGCATCTTGTTCGAGGTCACGCATGCCCGCACGCATCCCGAGATCTTCCACTACCGCGTCAACTCCAAGCGATAGCCGGCTAGCTCGCAGCCTGACGAGACTCATGCCCTCAAAGCGAAAACGCCCGGTCAAACCGACGATGCATCGGCTTGATCGGGCGTTTTCTCTGCATTCGATAATAAATAATTGTTTATACAAAACTTGTCAAGTATCAAGTTGAAATTACCGTTCACCGAAGTTTTTCTACCGCTCTAGTAATACTTGTTCAAACAACTAGCCAAATAGCGTATTGTACAAGTCAGCAAAAGGGGCAAAGTCCCCGAGCCAATCTCCGAAGGCGGCGGCAAAGGGTGCCGCCACGGTGTGAAAGGGTGGATTGTAATGAAGAACGAAATGAGCAGAAGGCAGTTCCTGGGCTTTGCTGGTTCCGCGGCTGCGGTTCTTGGTCTGGGCCTCGTGGGCTGCGGTGGTTCTGCCGGCTCTGGCTCCTCTGCTTCCGGTGACGCTGCCGAGGTCTACTTCCTCCAGTTCAAGCCCGAGGTCGACAAGGAGTGGAAGGAGATCGCCAAGGCGTACAAGAAGGAGAAGGGCGTCGAGGTCAAGATCGTGACCGCCGCCTCCAACACCTACGAGGAGAAGCTCAAGTCCGAGATGTCCAAGAGCTCCGCTCCGACGCTGTTCCAGGTCAACGGCCCCACCGGCCTTAAGAACTGGAAGGACTACTGCGCCGATCTTTCCGACACCAAGCTCCGCGGCGAGCTCATCGACGACTCCCTGGCGCTGCAGTCCGACGGCAAGGATCTGGGTATCGACTGGGTTCAGGAGAGCTACGGCATCATCTACAACAAGGAGCTCCTCGAGAAGGCCGGCTACAAGGCCGAGGACATCAACTCCTTCGACAAGCTGAAGGCTTGCGCCGATGACATCCAGGCCCGCAAGGACGAGCTCGGCGTTGACGGTGCCTTCACTTCCGCCGGCATGGATGACTCCTCCAGCTGGCGCTACACCACCCACCTCGCCAACCTCCCGCTCTACTACGAGTTCGAGAAGGAGCACAACCAGGAGGACGACGAGATCAAGGGCGAGTATCTCGACAACTTTAAGCAGATCTTCGACCTGTACATCACCGACTCCACCTGCGATCCTTCGCAGCTCGCCTCCAAGACCGGTGACGACGCCACCAACGAGTTCGCAACCGGCAAGGCCGTCTTCTACCAGAACGGCTCTTGGGCCTACGCCGACCTCACCAAGGCCGGTATGACCGACGACCAGCTCGGCATGCTGCCGATCTACATCGGCGTCGACGGCGAGGAGAACCAGGGCCTGTGCTCCGGCGGCGAGAACTACTGGTGCGTCAGCTCCCAGGCTTCCGAGGATGCCCAGAAGGCCACCGAGGACTTCATGTATTGGTGCGTCACTTCTGACACCGCCACCAGCATCATCGCTGACAAGATGGGCCTGACCGCCCCGTTCAAGAGCGCTAAGGAGACCACCAACGTCTTCTCTCAGCAGGCCGTTGCTATGGCCAAGGACGGCAAGAAGACCGTTGCTTGGGACTTCGTTTACATCCCCTCCGAGGAGTGGAAGAAGAACCTCAAGCAGGCTCTCATCGCTTATGCTGCCGACAACACCAAGTGGGACGGCGTCAAGAACGCCTTCGTCGATGGCTGGAAGACCGAGAAGGCTGCTTCCGAGTAAGCAGTTGCTGCCCAAGCTATCTGATTAGCGACAGGGGGCGGGCAGACGTAGGTTTGCCCGCCCCCTGCATATTGAAAGGACCCTTCTATGGGCAAAGCACTCAAGCGCTGGTGGCCGCTCTTTATGCTGCCCACGTGCCTGGCGTTTATGATCGGGTTCGTGATTCCCTTTATCCAGGGTTTCTATCTCTCGTTCTGCCAGTTTATTACCATCAATAACGCGCACTTTGTCGGTATCGAGAACTACGTGCGCGCACTGACCGACCCGCAGTTCTCCACGTCGTTCTTCTTTACCGTGGCGTTTGCCTTCCTGTCGACGGTGCTCATCAACGTGATCGCGCTGGCCATTGCGCAGGCGCTCACTCGCAAGGCGCTCAAGGGCACCAACATCTTCCGTACGATTTTCTTTATGCCTAACCTGATTGGCGGCATCGTGCTGGGCTACATTTGGCAGATTCTGATCAACTGCCTGCTCTCCAACGTGGGCGCCCAGCTCATCGCCCTTAACTCTGCTGCTGGCTTCTGGGGCCTTATCATCCTGACCCTGTGGCAGCAGGTCGGCTACATGATGATCATCTACATCGCCGGTCTGCAGTCCATTCCGTCTGATTACATCGAGGCCGCCAAGGTCGACGGCGCTACGGCATGGCAGGCGTTTTGGAAGGTTAAGATCCCCAACCTGATGCCGACCATCACCATCTGCCTGTTCCTGTCCATCACCAACGGCTTTAAGCTGTTCGACCAGAACCTCGCCCTTACCGGTGGTGCCCCGGCGCACTCCACCGAGATGCTCGCCCTGAACATCTACAACACGTTCTATTCGCGTGCTGGCATCGCATGGCAGGGCATCGGTCAGGCCAAGGCAGTTATCTTCTGCATCCTGGTTGTCGCTATTTCTATGATCCAGCTTAAGGCCACGAGGTCCAAGGAGGTGCAGCAGTAATGAAACGCGATAAGGCTATTAACCGCGCGCTCTCGATCTTCTTTACGATTCTGTCGCTCGCGTGGATCTACCCTGTGTTCATGATTGCGCTCAATTCCTTTAAGAAGGGGACCGCAATCAGCACCACCACGGCGTTCGATCTGCTCACGCCCGAGACGTTCAACGGCCTCGCAAACTACGTACACGCTCTTAACGAGCAGGGCTTTGCCTCGGCGTTTATGTACTCGCTCATCATCACAGTCACGTCGGTCGTGCTGATTCTGGTGTGCTGCTCCATGTGCGCTTGGTACGTGGTTCGTGTCAACAACAAGATCTCGAACTTCTTCTATTACCTGTTCGTGTTCTCGATGGTCGTACCGTTCCAGATGCTGATGTTCACGCTGTCCAATTTGGCGGACCGCATCGGCTTTAATACGCCGTTCAACATCTGCTTTATCTATCTGGGCTTTGGCGCGGGCCTGGCGGTCTTTATGTTCGCCGGCTTTGTAAAGAACATCCCGCTCGAGATCGAGGAGGCGGCCATGATTGACGGCTGCAACCCGGTTCAGGTGTTCTTTAAGATCGTTCTCCCCATCATGAAGCCCACCTATCTTTCGGTCGGCATCCTCGAGACCATGTGGGTCTGGAACGACTACCTGCTGCCCTACCTTACGCTCGACTCCACCAAGTACAAGACCATTCCTATTTTGATCCAGTACTTCCGCGGCGGCTATGGCCACGTCGAGCTCGGCCCCATGATGGCCTGCATCATGATGGTCGTTGTCCCCATCGTCATCATGTACATCTTCTGCCAGAAGTACATCATCGACGGTGTGGTGGCAGGTGCCGTCAAGGGCTGATGCCGTAACTGTTTTGCAAGTTTGGGCGGCGCCCCTCAGCGCGGCGCCGCGTATCGAAAGGTAGAGACATGGCCGAGATCGTTCTCAAACATGTTCAGAAGGTGTATCCCAACAACGAGTCAAAAAAGAAGGGCTTCTTTGGCAAAAAGAAGAAGACCGAGGAGAAGAAGCACAACCTCAAGGTTACCGAGGACGGTGTGCTCGCTGTAGAGGACTTCAACCTCACCGTTCACGACCAGGAGTTCATCGTCCTCGTTGGCCCCTCTGGCTGCGGTAAGTCCACGACGATGCGCATGGTCGCCGGCCTGGAGGACATCACCTCCGGCGACGTGCTCATCGACGGCAAGCGCGTCAACGACGTGGCGCCCAAGGACCGCGACATCGCCATGGTGTTCCAGAGCTACGCTCTGTACCCCAATATGACGGTGTACGAGAACATGGCATTTACGCTCGAGCTCAAGAAGGTCCCCAAGGACGAGATCGACCGCAAGGTTCGCTCTGCTGCCGAGATCCTGGGCATTACCGAGTATCTCGACCGTAAGCCTAAGGCGCTTTCGGGTGGCCAGCGCCAGCGCGTCGCCATCGGCCGCGCCATCGTGCGTGACCCCAAGGTCTTCCTGATGGACGAGCCGCTGTCCAACCTGGATGCCAAGCTTCGTAACCAGATGCGCGCCGAGCTCATTAAGCTGCGTCACGAGATCAAGGGCACCTTCATCTACGTTACCCACGACCAGACCGAGGCTATGACCCTCGGCGACCGCATCGTGGTCATGAAGGACGGCGTCGTCCAGCAGATCGCCACGCCGCAGGAGGTCTTCAACCATCCCGCGAACATCTTCGTCGCCGGCTTCATCGGCGTGCCGCAGATGAACTTCTTCGATGCCCAGCTGGTGCGCTCGGGCAACGGCTTTACTGTCAAGACCGAGGATATGAACGTGGCGCTCGCCCCGGAGACTTGCGCTCAGCTTGCCCTCAACTGGGACGGCGGCGACGTGAAGGAGATTACGGCCGGCGTGCGCCCCGAGCAGATCCTGCTTGCCGACAAGGGCGAGGAGGGTGCGCTCCAGGGCACCGTCGAGGTGACCGAGCTCATGGGCTCGACCGAGCATGTCCATGTGACCGCTCCCGACGGCCAGTTTGTCCTGATTATCCCCGTCGTCGACCTCGAGGCCAAGGGCGCGCTCAAGGCTGGCGACCCCATCTGGTTCAAGTTCGAGAAGAACGCGACTCATCTCTTCGATAAGGTGTCTGGCAAGAACCTTATCTAGGCCCGGTGCATCCAGGCCCTCCCTTTGGGCGACTGCGGCTTTGCCATCCTTTTGCCGCGGTCACATATAAGGCTCCCCTCCCGTCCACTGGGCGAGAGGGGAGCCTTTCTTTGTGCTGGGGTTGTCTGTCGGTTTGTCTTGATCTGTAACAGGTGGAGAGTCAAATTAGGTTCAGGCGTTACAGAACGAGATAGTGCCGAGCTGCCCATCCTTCCGTCTAAATCTGTAACACGAGGGGCTGATTTCGGCAGCCATCTGTTACAGATTGAGATTGTATTGGCTGGCTCGTCCGTTTATCTTGATCTGTAACAGGTGAGGCCGATTTCAGTGGTTATCTGTTACAGAATGAGACAATTCATCGCGGCAAATCCGTTTGTCTTGATCTGTAACATTTAGAAGGTCAATTAAGGTCTACCTGTTACAGATTGAGATACTCCGGCAGAGCAGCCCTGTCCGTCTCGATCTATAACAGGTAGACTCAATTTTGCCGGCTAGATGTTACAGGCCGAGATTTTTGGTCGAGGCAGGCCATGGGCCGGCGTATGGGCACAAAAAACGGAGCCGCGTTGCCGTGGCTCCGTTTTCAAGAGGATGGGCGATGAAACCGAATTAGCTCAGGTGCCAGATCTCGTCGTTGTACTGGGAGATCGTACGGTCGGACGAGAAGGTGCCGGCGTTGGCGATATTGATGAGCGCCTTGCGCATCCAGGCGTCCTGGTCCTCGTAGTCGGCCAGCACGCGCTCCTTGGTCTGGATGTACTCCTCAATGTCGAGCAGGGCCATAAACCAGTCCTTGCCCTTAATGTCGTCGTGCAGGCGCTGCAGGCGCTCGGCGTTGCCGGTTGCCATAAAGGCCGGGTTGGTGATGAAGTCCACCAGCAGTTTAATGCCGGGCTTGCGGTAGAGCGCACCGGCGTTGTAGGTGCCGTCGGCGTAGAGCTGCTCGACCTGTTTGGACGAGGCACCAAAGGTATAGATGTTCTCGTCGCCCACGAGCTCGGCAATCTCCACGTTGGCACCGTCGAGCGTGCACAGGGTTAGGGCGCCGTTGAGCATGAACTTCATGTTGGAGGTGCCGCTCGCCTCCTTGGAGGCCAGGCTGATCTGCTCGGAGATGTCAGCGGCGGGGATCACGCGCTCGGCGGCGGTGACGTTGTAGTTCTCGATCATGACAACCTGCAGGTAGGGAGCCACGTCGGGGTCGTTTGCAATCCACTGCGACAGCGTCAGGATCAGATGGATGATGTCCTGCGCGATAGTGTAGGCAGGCGCCGCCTTGCCGCCAAAGATGATGGTGACAGGGTGCTTAGGCCTGTTGCCGTTCTTGATATCGAAGTACTTCCAGATGATGTAGAGCGCGAGCATCTGCTGACGCTTGTACTCGTGGATGCGCTTGACCTGGACGTCGATGATGGCGTTGGAGGGAATGGTCACGCCCTGCTCGAGCGCCATGAACTGGCGCATGATGGCCTTGGCCTCGACCTTGGTGGCGGCCAGGCGCTCAAGAACGTCCTTGTCGTCGGCGAACTTGGCGAGTTTGCTCAGATCGCCGGTGCTGCGCCAGTCGGTGCCGATTACATCGTCGAGCAGGCTGGCGAGCGCGGGGTTGGCTCCATGGATCCAACGGCGGAAGGTGATGCCGTTGGTCTTGTTGGAGAACTTCTCGGGATAGATCTCGTAGAATGGATGAAGCTCGGTGTCCTCCAAGATCTTGGTGTGGAGGGCGGCTACGCCATTGATGGAGAAGCCAAAGTGGATGTCCATGTGGGCCATGTGGACGGTGTCGTATTCGTCGATGACGGCGACGCGCGGGTCATCGTGCTCGGCCTTCGCGATCTCATCGAGCTTGACGATAATGTCGGCGATGGCAGGGGAGACCTTCTGCAGGCTGACGAGCGGCCACTTCTCGAGCGCCTCGGCAAGAATCGTGTGGTTAGTGTAGGCGACCATGGAGCGTACGATGGTCACGGCCTCGTCAAACTCGATGTCGTGCTCGGTGGTGAGCAGGCGAATGAGCTCGGGAATGACCATGGTGGGGTGCGTGTCATTGATCTGGACTACGGCGTAGTCGGCCAGGTCGTGCAAGTTGCTGCCGCGCTCGATGGCCTCGTCGATCAGGAGCTGGGCGGCGTTGCTCACCATGAAGTATTCCTGGTAGATGCGAAGCAGGCGGCCCTGCTCGTCGGAATCATCCGGATAGAGGAACAAGGTGAGGTTCTTGGCGATCTCGGTCTTGTCGAAGTCGATGGAGCTGCCGGGGACCAGGCCGTCGTCGACACTTGCCAGGTCGAACAGGCGTAGGCGGTTCTTGGTGGGCTGGCCATAACCGGGTACATCGATGTTGACGAGCTTGGAAGTAACGGCAAAATCACCGAACTCGACGGTGTAGGAGCGGTCGTCGTCGACTAGGATGTCCTGCTCACCGAGCCACTCGTCGGGGACGGCCTTCTGCTGGTTGTCGACAAAGCGCTGGCGGAACAGGCCGTAATGGTAGTTGAGGCCCACGCCATCGCCGGTCAAGCCCAGCGTGGCGATGGAATCCAGGAAGCATGCGGCCAGACGGCCCAGGCCGCCGTTGCCGAGCGACGGTTCGACCTCGAACTCCTCGATCTTGTTGAGGTCGTGGCCCGCGGCGGTGAGCTGGTCCTTAACCTCGTCATAGATGCCAAGGTCGATCATATTGTTGATGAGCAGCTTGCCGATCAAAAACTCGGCAGAGATGTAGTAGAGCTTTTTCTTGCCGTTGTTGAGAGGACAGGCGGCAGAGCGCTCCTGCACGAGCTTGGCCAGCAGCTTATAAATACGACGGTCATCGAGCTGCTCGAGCGAGGTGCCAAAGGACTGCTCGGCAAGATCCGCAAGATTGATACGGGGCATGTTTCCTCCTGTGATGGGTTGATTACATGTCAGAAATTCAAAAGAAGCCCGCGCGAGGGATTGGAGTGGCCTCGCGCGGGGAAAACGGACGCGTCCGCACGATGGGGTGGGGTCGGGCGCGGTGGCTCCTATTGGGGAAGCTCAATTTCGTCTTCCGACGGGATGCGGAAGTAGGTCTCGGTCCAGCCGGTGAGCTTGTGCTCGAGCTCGCGGGTGATGGCGCCATCGAGCATGCGCCAGGTCCAGTTGCCGCCCATGGTGGCGGGAGTGTTGATGCGCGCCTCGTTGCCCAGGTTGAGCAGGTCCTGCATGGTGTAGATGCAGGTATCGCTTACGCTGGCGGCGATGGCGCGGTTGAGTGCATCGGCCATGGGCTCGCCTGCCTGCTGGTGGGTGTACAGGGCCGCCTGCTCGCGCTGACGCGGGGTGGCCGTTCCCTCAAACCAACCGCGCGCCGTCTCGTTGTCGTGTGTGCCCACATAGGCGACGGTGTTGGCAATGTAGTTGTGCGGCAGGTAGTACGAGTTGGTGCCCTCAAAGGCGAACTGCAAGATCTTCATGCCGGGGAAGCCCGAGTTGTCGCGCATGTCGATGACGCCGGGGGTGAGGAAGCCCAGGTCTTCGGCGATGATGGGCAGCGTGCCGAGCTTTTCCTCGAGCGTCTTGAAGAACTTGAGGCCGGGGCCCTGCGTCCACGAACCGTAGGACGAATCGGGTGAGGAGAACGGCACCTCCCAATAGGCCTCGAAGCCGCGGAAGTGATCCAGGCGGATGACATCGTACATGTCGAGGGCGGCGCGGATACGGCCCTCCCACCAGGAGAAACCGTCGGCTTCCATGGCGTCCCAGTCGTAGATGGGATTGCCCCAGTACTGGCCGGTGGCCGAGAACTGGTCGGGCGGCGTGCCGGCGACACTCACAGGATTACCGGCGGCGTCGATCTTAAAGAGCTCGGGCGTGGCCCACATCTCGACGGAGTCGCGCGAGACATAGATGGGCAGGTCGCCGATGATGAGGATATCGCGCTCGTTGGCATAGGCCTTGAGGCGGCTCCACTGACGATTGAAGAAGTACTGCGTCATCTGGTGGTAGAGCATGCGCGCGGGATGGGCGGCGCAGACCTTGGCAGAAGCCTCGCCGCGGGTACGGAGCTCTGCGGGCCACTCCCAAAAGGCCTTGAGACCGCACTCCTCCTTGACGGTCATGAACTCGCAGTAGGGGATGAGCCAGTCTTCGTTTGCTTGGACAAAGTCGTCGAAGTCGGCCGGCTTGTCGGCGGCAAAGCGCTCGGCGGCGCGGTCGAGAATCTGACGACGGCCACCAAAGATGGCACCATAGTCGACATTGCTGGGGTCGGAGCCCAGGTACACGCCGTCGATATCGCACTGCTCCAGATAGCCGGCCTCGATAAGCTCGGCAAAGTCGATGAAATTGGGGTTGCCCGCACGGGCCGAGAACGACTGATAGGGCGAGTCGCCATAGCTCGTTGTCGTAAGGGGGAGAATCTGCCAGTAATGTTGTTTGCACGAGGCGAGGAAATCGACAAAGTCATAGGCGTTCCAGCCAAAGCCGCCGATACCGTAAGGTCCGGGCAATGACGAAACGGGCATCAGAACGCCGCTTGCACGCTCCATGGATGCACTCACCGTCCTTTTGAATAAGGGGCTGCGCCGTAGATGGATAGACGGCTCGTCCCGAGTTTCCATTGCTATTGTCCCTATTGTAGAACATGTTGTTTAAACATGTATAGAGAGAATGAAAAAGTTGCCGACTTTCGGTGAATGGTAGTGCGCCATAGACGATATGAGTTGAACATTGGGAGCTCCTCCCCTTGCGGCTCTTTTGTGGGTCGGGCGACAATGGTCGTCGTCATTAAAGACCGGCTGCCAGCCAGGTTGCAACAATGCAAGAAGGGTTCACATTCAGTTGGCCGTTGACACAAACAATCGCGCGAAGACCTCGTCTTCTTCGGTAAGTCCAGGCGCGGCAAGACGCGCATGGCAGTCGCCCTCACGATGCGCGCGGTCGCCGCGGACATGTCGGTCAGGTTCTGGCAGACCGCGCAGCTGGTTCTCGAGCTCGGCAACGCGAAGCGCAAGGGAACGCTGTCGAAACTGTTGAACGACGTGTCGCCCGCGAGGCTGCTCGTGCTCGACGAGTTCGTCTACGTCCCCTGCGACGTAGACGGTGCGAGGGTTCTCTACCAGGTCATTTCCGTCCATGTAGTGCTCGTAGGCCGCGGCGTCGTCGGGCTCGTCGAAGGAGAGGGACTCCGTCCAGTCCCAGTAGGCCCCCGTCCAGGCGCCCCTGCGCCTGCCGGCCGGCGTCGTCTCGTCGAAGACGAGGCCGTGGCGCAGCAGGAACTTCGACATCCGCTGCTTGGCGTGTTGCAGGTCGTCGCGCGCGTCCTCGAGGGCGCTCGTCGGGGACCCACACCTCGACGACGTTGCGGCGCGCCAGCATGCGTGCCAGCCACTCGGCGTCGCGGCGGTCGTTCTTGCGGCCGCGGTCGGCCGCGGGCCGGTGCATCTTCGGGACCGCCCCGACGACGCAGCCGAGGCCGAGGGCCCGCAGCGCGCGGCCGCGGTTGATGGTACGACCATTGTCGCCCGACCCACGAGAGAGCTGCAAGGGGAGAGGCCCCAATGTTCAACTCATATCGTCTGTTGTGCCAGAGTCGCTCGGGAAAGCGCGACCGACGCAGCGCGCTGTTTTCCAGTCACATCCAGTTCGGGTTGATTTCAGCATGCGATAAGAAACTGGATTTGAATTTCGACTCGAAAGATGGGCAATGCTGATGAGAAACGCTTGGAGTTCGGGATTGCGCGGCGTGAAGCGACCCTCTTCTTATCGAGTTCGTTACAATGTAGGAAAAACAGTAAGTAAGAAGACCTCTGATTGCTTTAGGAGGAGCTGTGGTGAATAGCGCCCAGAAGATCGATAAGTCCATCCAGAAGATGATGACTCTCGGAAGAAGGCTTGGGATTCTGTTTACGGCGCTGTTTATAGCGGTGTGTTGCTGTTCGGTGGTGGTGGTTATTTCCATTGGGCTTATGGCTGCTCAAGGAAACCTATATGATCCATCAAAGACGGTTTCCGTAGTGGTTCCTTTGATGTATCTTCTGATTTCCGGAGGGGCCACATGGACCCTGCGGGGAATCAGCATGGACATGGCTCATGGCGAATCGCCCTTTACCCTTTCGCATGCTCGAAGAATCTCGATTATCGGGTGGCTGTTTGTTGCAGCGGCAATAGGTGACCTCTTGTTTTCTCCGGGGTTTCTTTCGATAGTGATTGGCCCCTTCGACTTGCTGGGGAACGCCTATTCGATGTTTGAAAACCTGGCCCTGCCCATAGATATTGGTGCTGTGCTGGGGGCCGTTTGCTGCTTCTCGATTTCTGCGATATGGCGCTACGGAGCTCTGCTTCAAGACCAGACCGAGGATTTGGTGTGAGGGGCGGCATGGACTATCTGATTATTGAGCTTGAAAGCTTATTGCTTCGACGCGGAAAGACGAGTACGGATATCATTCGGGCGACCGGGCACACACCGGCAAGTATCTCAAAAATACGAAATGGCAAGGTGAAGGCAATTAGGTTAAAGACATTGCTGGATATTTGCGTAGAGCTTGATTGCCAGCCTGGCGATCTTATTAAGCGCGTCAACGAAAGAGAACTTGAGGAACTGGCGACGCGGCGCGCCCGCAACGCGCTGAGCAGGGCGACCGCGACGGGTGATGACCCGGTCCTGGAGTCAGATCATGTTTACGTGGTCGATCTTAGAGACGACTGAGGCTGGAGAATAAAAAAGTATTGAGCAGGTGCAGCCCGTGAAAACAACGGTTTTCACGGGCTGTTCATTCAACGTCCTGCAGTGGCCTGTATTTCTCGCCGCGTCACTGGGGAACGAGAGAGTCATTTCCTGTGCTGGATGCAGGGGGGTGCTTACCTTGTGTAATATATAAATAAGCTTATATTGAAATATGATACATATCGAATTAGAATAACATTATCAATTCGGTATGCAAGGAAAGGAGGGAGAGATGGATTGGATTAACGAGCCGGAGGAAGGCGTTGCACCCGCGTGCGGCAACTGCTTCTTCTACGCGCACGGCAGCTGCAGCACCAAGTGTTCTTCACAGGAGTGCACTATCCGCTTTTAGCGGATAGTGCACGCCGTACGGCGTGCACAGACTGTTCAAAGATATTTTGGCCAGCAGCGCCTGAGGGGCGATGTGGCATTGCAATATGGGGGGCGAACCGACGTTACCTATAACCCCGCACAATTGCCATGTCGTCCCTTTTTATTGACGGGGAGGATGTCGTCCATGCGGGAAGTCCCAGTTGAATTGCGTGCCATATCCAAGAGATATGGCGGGTTTGAAGCGGTTAAATCAGTCTCGTTCTCTTTAATGGAAGGCGAGCTGTGTGCACTCATTGGGGAGAATGGTGCCGGCAAGAGCACGTTAATTCGATTGATCACGGGGCTTTCGGAGCCATCGTCAGGAACGATCTCGATGTTTGGGCAAACCGGGAGACGTGAAATACGGAGCTGCAGGGAAAGGCTGGGTTATATGCCCGACCTCAATGCTTCGTATCCTAATCTGACCGCGCGAGACAACTTGGTCGTTCGCTGTATTGAGTGGGGGCTTCCCACCGATCGTTCCATCGACGGTGTGTTATCAACCGTCGGTTTGGGGGAGGCCGGCGGGAAGAAAGTGAAGAACTTCTCAATGGGAATGAGGAGGCGTCTCGATCTGGCCATAGCGTTGCTGGGCGATCCGGAGCTGTTGATCCTGGACGAGCCGACAAACGGCCTGGATCCGATGGGGATAGTCGAAGTAAGAAAAATCCTTACGCATCTTAACAAAGATCAAGGTAAAACGATTCTCGTATCCAGCCACAATCTTGAGGAGATGCACAAGCTGGCAACTGATTACCTCTTCATAAGTCATGGTCGCCTCATTCGAAGGATGACCGCACCTCAGCTGGAAAAGTCATGCCGCGGTGGTTTCGTGTTGCATGTGGACGATCTGGAGCGAACGAGATCGGTTCTCGGAGATGAGACCTCACATTCTTTTCTGCCGGACGGCAGCGTCCTTATGCGCTATGAGGAGAAAAAGGAAGGGCGGGGCATTGCAATCGAAGCGCTCTCGACCGCAGGTGTGAGGGTTGCGGAGGCGTATTCTCATAGGAAGAGCCTTGAGGAGTTTTATTCGGAGCTCATCGGTCGAGAGAGCGAGCTGTGATGAAACGCGAGTTCATCTCAGCTTTTCGGAGCGAGGTATGGTTGCTCGCCAGGCACCCGGCGACCGCTCTGATGATTGCGCTTGCGGCTGTGCTGTATGTGGTTGCGGCTGCGACTTCGTCTGAGGTGCTGATCATGGTCGCCGGTGATGACCCGTATACGCTTGGAGGGGCTATAGGTTTTATTGGAAACCTAGTGGATGCAGGGGACGTTTTGGGCTCTGTTGCCCGGACGTCTTTTGCGTCTACAGTGGTCTGGATTCCGGTGACGATTCTCTACGCGGTTTACGCTACGTCGAGAGACTTTGAATCCGTGGCTTACGCCGTATCGAGATCGCGAGGGGTGTCGCAGGCGGCGATTGTGATCACGAAGCTGTTGGTGAACTGCACTCTGGTCGGTGCCGTGTATCTTCTTTCTACGACTGCGCTGTATTTAACCAAGATGGCCCAATGGGACGTTGGGGCCTCGTGCTCAGGGTTTGCCCAATTTGTATCGATTGCGCTGATGATCGCGCTGCTGCTCATTTCGATGTACGCCGCTACCTTCGCCCTGTATTTGCTCACGAGGAGTGTGGTGGCGAGCAGCGTCGTTGCAATAGCGGTTTCGACATTTGTGATGGTGTGGTTCCCAAGTACATACGGAAGCGGTCAGCCCAGCTTGCTGCTCATGCTCTCGCCCGTGTATTACCTGATGAACCTGTGTTCCCTGAGTATGCAGAATGTTGGTGTAATTCAGGTTTTGCTGTATGCGGGCGGCACTGTGCTTGTGTCGGTTGGAGTTGCGCTCGTCTCGCTATTTGTAAGGACGGCGGTTCGATGAATCTTGGGATGTCGGTCAGGGCGGAACTGTTCCGCGCAAGGAGAATGAAACTCGCCGTGATAATAGCGCTGATGTATTTGGGCATCGCGGGGATTTATGTGTTTGCCGGGTCCGGCGCATGGGTCTCCGCAGGGGGAGAGGGCCAGTTCTTTGGCTTTTCCGCCGATCCGGGCTATCTTTTCTCGATAGGGGTTGGGCCAACGGGTATCTCTTCCTGGCTAAGTGTCGTCTCCATGGCGCATACGGTGTTCTTCCCAATCGTCTCTGTTGTTGTGGCGGGGACGCTATTCGGTGATGCGACGAGCGTGTCGGCAAGGGGAGTTTCGATTGCTCGGGGCTTCCGCAGCTGGCAGCTGTTTGCGGCAAAGACATTGGCTTGCGAAGTGTATACGCTGTGCCCCTACATCGTGTTTACTCTCGGTGTCGCTGCGGTCTTTGCCGTGTGCTCCGGAAGCGGTCTAGACAGCCTTACGGTTGGTAATGTGACCTCGGCACTCCTGTCGAATATCGTTATAGACGCCGCTTATACGCTGATGGTTGCGGTTGCATATGAGGTGTTCAGGATCAGATCTCTTGTGTCGGGAGCCTTGCTGGTCGCAACGTTCGCGGGCCTTGTTATCGCGATGAGTTTCCCAACCGTTTTACCCCCGGTTCACATGGCTTATTGGATGAGGGCGTGCGGGGCTGCCGGCGGGACGGTCCTGATGGCTGCATGCGGCCATGCGGTCATCGTGTCGCTCGCATGTCTATTGCTGCTTTCGTGCAGTTTTTATCGAAGAAGGTAGTGCGCTGGCGTATGCGCAGCGTCTGAGGGTCGATATGGATTTGGTTGGAAATGGAGATGGTGCGAAGTGAAACTGTCGCAATTTAATGTGGTGCATGAACATAACGGAAGTCTTCTTATCATGAATGCGCGAACCGGCGGCATCCTGTCGTTAAATCCGGAATACGCGCAGAAATTCAAAAGGATTCAAGAAGGGGACGTTCGGGATGCCGATGATCTTGTCGCGGAGCTGATAAGGGGAGGCATCCTAGTCAATGAGGAGAGGGACGAGCTTGGGGAGATCAGGTTGCAAAGTCGCGCCGCGCGCTTTGCGAATACTGCTCTGTCCCTTACCATTGCGCCAACGATGGCTTGCAACTTTTGCTGTCCCTACTGCTATGAAAAGGGACAGGCGTACACGACGATGGGCGAGGAGGTTTTGACACAGCTCTCCAAGTTCGTGAAAGATTACTATCCTGGTATCGCAAGTCTCTCAGTTGGATGGTACGGCGGCGAGCCTCTGCTCGGAATGAAGATGATCGAACGGATTACGTCGGATCTGAAAGATGTCGTGGGGCCAACGTGTGAATATTCCGCATCGATAGTGACAAATGGCTATCTGCTGACGCCTGATGTTGCAAGGAGGCTCGCGGCATGTGGTGTGACGAGCGCGCAAGTGACTATAGATGGATCGAAGTCGGATCACGATTCGAGAAGGATTCTTCACGACGGAAGCCCTACATACGAACGTATTCTCAAGAACGTCAAAGAGTGTGCCGACATCATCGATATTTCGATAAGGAGCAACGTCGACAAGACCAACATCGAGGCCGCTCAAGAGCTATTGGATTATCTCGAGCTAAATGGCCTGATGAATAAGGTTCACTTCTATTTAGCCCCTGTTGACGATATCAATCAGGTATGTGCGAACGACAGCCACTGCTTTACTGTAAAAGAGTTCTCGTATGAGGAGACTGAGTTTTATAAAAGGGCAATTGCGCGGGGCTTCAAAGTTCAACCTTTTGGTGGGACGAATTTCGGGATATGTTGCGCCGTTGGAATCAACTCGTACGTGGTTGATCCCGTCGGAGATTTGTATAAGTGCTGGGATGACATTGGAATGAAGGAGCGGAGGGTCGGAACTATTTTCGAGCCGCCAATGTTGAGCAAGAACATGATTAACTGGATGGCATATGAGCCGGATGACCCGGAATGCCAAGAGTGCTTTGCTTTTCCCATGTGCATGGGAGGGTGCCCCAACCACGCCTTAAACGGTGAGGGGAAACGTTGCGTTTCCTTCCGGTATGATGCCGAGCAAAAAATGCTGCTCTCCCAGATGATGAATACGGCAAAACGGGGTGCGGGGCAAAATGAGGCTGATGCTTAATCTCTGTAGAAAATATATACTGGGCGGTCGATTCTACGCCTATCTTGTCGTAACAGTTTTGGTCGGGCTGCTTGCGCTTGCGGGTCCCTTTCTTACCGGCATAGTGGTAAACCGATTGGCGATGCCGGCCAGCGCCGATCTTGCCGCCGTTCTCGTTTGTTGCCTTATTTTGGTTGCGGTCCAAGCGGTTCGAGCGGGACTAGTGTATTGCTCAGAGATGCTGTACATCAACCTTCAGTCGCATGCGGGGTTCGGCTTAAATGCGGATACGCTTGAGCACGTGAAGCACCTTCCCCAGGCATTCTTCGAGGGCTTCAACGCGTCGTATTATAACCAGCAAATCAATCACGACGCTAATGACCTTGTCATCTTCGTAATCAACTCGGTTGTGGGGGTTTCAAGCAACGTTATCACCCTTTTGTCCGCCCTGTTTGTTCTCGGTAGCCTGAATATCAAGTTGAGTGTGGTCTGCCTTGTTCTTGCGGCAGCGAGTGCCGCTTTTTATGCGGTTTCACGCGCAAGGCTGTTTGAGAGAAGTTTTGACGTACAAGAGCAGAGCGCGAGGTTTTTTTCCTGTCTACAAGATCAGTTGGAGAAAGTTGATTTCATCCGCAAACATGCTTTGTTCGATAGGTCCCGCGCTGTACTGGTCGAAGCTTTTAATGGGCTCTATCCAACGATGAGAGCAAATCAGGAAGTAGGGTCTAGATTTACCTTTGGCAACGCGTTGGTCGCTTCCGCCGCTCAAGGATGTCTTCTTGCTGTGGGCGCGGTTGAAGTGATGGGCGGGAGACTGTTGCCTGGTTTTCTCGTGACTGCTGTTGGATATTATTCGAACTTAAGCTCAGCGGTACAGTATTTGTTGGGCTGGGGAAGGGATTACCAGACTAATCGCGTATGCTATGAGCGGCTGAAAAGAATTTGGGATGTCCCGGTGGAAGCGAATGGCAAATTGGCGCTTGGTCCGATTGAGGAAATCCGTCTAGAGAACATCAAGCTACGTTATCCAGGGGCGGAAAGGGTCGCGTTAAGCATTGAGGGGCTCGCGTTTTCCAGGGGTCGGCTATATGGAATCTCGGGGCCGAATGGTTCGGGGAAGAGCTCGCTGCTGTCAGTGATATTGGGGCTATATCCAGATGACACAGAAGGGGCCGTTCGCTACAACGGGGTGTCACAGCGTTGCATCGATCGATATGCATTGCGGCGGTGTCGAGTCAGCATTACGGAGCAAGAACCCCCTATCGTTGAGGGGACGATTCTCGATAATCTTACGCTGCTTTCTGATGATTACGAGATGGATAAGCTGAATCGGATGCTTGTCATATTGGGGCTAGACGAAATGGTTGCTTCTGTGGAGAACGGGGCAACGGCGATGCTTGACGGCGGGAAAGGAGGGGTGTCCGGCGGCGAGAAGCAAAAGATTGCAATTGTGAGACAGCTGTTGAAATCGCCGGACGTTATGCTTTTTGATGAACCGACCTCAGCACTTGATGCGAAGAGTCGAGGCGCGCT
The DNA here is from genome assembly GCF_003467925.1 of Collinsella sp. AM43-1. Classification (NCBI taxonomy): domain Bacteria; kingdom Bacillati; phylum Actinomycetota; class Coriobacteriia; order Coriobacteriales; family Coriobacteriaceae; genus Collinsella; species Collinsella sp. AM43-1. The sequence continues at coordinate 23,866 of NZ_QSFR01000020.1, forward strand.
GATCAAATTGCTTCATGAAATTAAGAGAGACCATATTGTAATCGTTGTCACTCATGACGAGGAGATGCTTGCCGCCTGTGACGAGGTCATTTCGACGGCTGGATGATTATCGGATTGTGGCGTTGAAGACCAAGAAACTTGAAATGGCGTGGGCTCTGGGTAGGTCTCCACGGGTACGCCGTCGGTGCTGTACTCGACCGCCCGGCAAGAAGGTTTTATAGCGTGTTTCCCCAGAGAGGTCCCTTTGTCCGGTAGTGGCGAGGGGAGCCTCTCTTTTGCTCACCTCTTGCGGCGGAGGGGGACACCATGCGCCTATGCAGGACAAACTGCGCGTTCTTGTCGAATGATGGGCTATGTGTAGAGATGATGGTCTCGGGTAGAGGCCGTGTCGCGCTCGGCTGCGATGAGCCAGGCAATTCAATCTTCATCCGGGAGGGCCTTGGCAAGACAAGCAGGGCGAAGACCTTGGCGACGTTCGGGAGCCGTGTGGCGCCCGGCTCCGCGCTCATCCACGACATGGAGCCGGGCGCCACACGGCTCCCGTCAACAATCTGTCACTGAAGAGCCAGCACTACAACGCGAAGCTGCTCAAGGGCGTTCCCGACGGCCAGAACCCGCTGGGGCCCGTGAACCGGATGCGCTACTTCATGCAGTGCTTCCTGAGGGCTCATCCCGGCTCCAACCGGGACGGCATGCGGGGCTGTGGCTATGAGTCCGCCCGAGGACAAGCTTGAGAAGGTCGCGATGGTGCTCGATCGGGCAATGCGATACCCGAAAACGCTCAGGTTCAGGCAGTTCTATGCAAGAAAGCCCAGTTCAGATGAGTTCGACGAGCAATATTTATCAACACAGTGCAAGGGGGGATTATATTTGTATTTCATCCGTGTTGAGCTTCACACGGTGCGCGACTCATCGCAAACTGGCGGGCGCAGCGGAAAGAAAACCGACTGCAGACGAACGATCGATATCGGGAGCAAATAGCCACCGGATGCTTTTCGGTCTCCTACGCGTCGACCTCCGCGATTTCTTCTGCGTCTCGCCAAGTTGAAAGGAGCGATGTCGAAAACTCCTTTTCGGTTAGCGTCAAGACATCCTTCACGCAAAAACCTTTCAATTTGTCAGGAAGCCCAAAACGCGCTTTTTTCCTAATCGAGCTGGCAACCCGCTTCAACGCGGTCTTGTTCTTGTCCTCGTTGTATACCAAAACAAAGACGCAGTGCTCGCGAAACCATCTCGTCCTCTTTCCCCACAGGTCCGAGCAGATCAAAACGCTGTCCTTGCACTTCTCGATGAGGGCGTCCCTTTGGCCAAGATTGATACCAAGCTCTTCGTCATCCTTGGGATTGAGCCTCTTCCCCAGCGTCTCCTTCAGACTGCCGTTTTTAAATTCGACTAGATATAACGTTTCCCGATCGCAATACAGCGCATCGGCGGAGCGCGGGAGTTGCATCCACCTATTGACCTTCTTGCAGTAGCATTCTTTAACAGAGTCAAAATTGACAACAGGCAAATCGTCATCCACAAGAGAGACGCTCCCGTCTCTGGATGTTTTGGAGATGGTCGACGTGCAGTCCCTTAGGATACAGGTCCTGCAACGGGAGCAACCATCGCTGCCATCTGGCACCGCGGGAGAGTTCGGATGAGGGCAGGAGGCGCACAGGTCGCTACTCAAGGCCGTACTCCTCCCTCTCAAGCGTATCAAAAGGAGCCGCCAGCTTCTCGTAGGCGACCTCAGTCGAGCCGGTTATATCGGCAAAGCGAGAGCGTCCATCAGTGCAGGTCTCCGCAAGATAATATGAGCACAATCCATCAACAGCGTGCTTCTTAGAATACACTTCGATCGCATTCAGGAAATATGGACTATGGGTGCTCATTAAGACGTGCATCCCGAGCTCTTTCTGGAGCAGCACGATTATCTCGGCGAAGGCCAGCTGCCATGCAGGATGAAGATGAATCTCGGGTTCATCGAGGATAATAGTCCCTCCGGCATCTAGCGCGCCGGACTTCAAGAGCACCTTCATGATGGCGAACGTCTTCAAGCCAGCAGAAAGGTTCCCAGGCTCCAACCCCCGAGCGAAGCCCTCTTCGAGATACGTAAGGTGACCGCGACTTTCGCTCCTCTCGAAATGCCCCGGACATAAGGAGGAAACCTTGTCCATGAGAACCTTCAGGTGTCGCTCCTTCGCGATCTCTTCGAACAGCGAGGACTCGCTGTCATCGTTACGGATGGTCGCCTGAATCAAATCTTGCCGCAGCTCCTCCTGGTGTCCAAGGAGGGGCTTGAACCGAAAAGCGGGGCCGTAGGGTCCTCCGAGAGAATCGATCAGGAACGGGTCGTCCAGATAATGCGCCCTGAATCGCAAAACCCTCCTATCGTGCACCTCCGCCACCTCGTCACTTGCAACCGAGAAAACCGTAGATGCGTCCTTTATCTGGAGTTCGACCTTCCCGGGCTCTTCGCCGAAAACCGAATTGATCTGGCCGTTGAACTCGCTTCGGAACCTGTTTGTCGCAATCGCACGAAATACCTCATCATCGGAGATATCCATGATCTCGATAATCTGATCGGCAACTCCTGCTACGCCATTCGTGAAATCGGATTCGATCTCACGGGAGATCTCCTCCCCGTAATACTCCTTTATCTCATCAATAAGCTCGTCCCTCGTGCACTCGCCCGAAAAAACCCTGTCGATGAAACTATTCATTCTTCCAGCAGTTCGCCTGTGGCGAGACGTGGAGTCGAGAGGGCTTCCCACATATGCCTTCCTGATGGCGCGCTCAACACTATTGCGCCTCATGCGGTCGATTTTGTTCTCCGAATCGGACATGCTGTTGAAGGCCGCATAAAGCGCTTTTCCAACCGTGCTTTTCCCCGTCCCGTTCTCCCCGGCGATCACGGCAATACCATTAATCTCGATATCGGCCTCAGCGACCCTGCCGATGTTTTTCATCTTGATTTTCAATGCATATCACCAGCTCTAAACTCGCGAGACTCAATAGCTCGATTATCGCACAGAGAGATCGACTTCTCGAGGACTCCCTAAATGGAACGCGCGGTGAGGACATGGCTCGCCGCCGTCCGCTTCGCGTTCGCGCGGGGGAAGGTGACGACCAGGGACCTCTCCGGGCTCATCGAGAGGAGCGCCAGATTCTCCTCGTCCATTTGAACTGTATCGTATTCAAGGACACTTGACTTAGAGGAATGGCGTTGAGCGGCGATAATCGTTTCAGCGCCAAAAAGAAAGGAGTGTCAGTCATGGCAGACGGGCCCTCCTACACAGCGGGGTACCGCGCCGAGGCCGCAGACTTCGCCGCCGCGTCGGGGAAGCCCATCGCCCAAGTGGCAGCCGACCTCGGCATCAACGAGAAGACCCTGGGAAGATGGGTGACGGTCAGGAAGAAGGAGCTGACCAACCACCCGGTCGCGGCGGCCGCAAGTGCATGCGCGAGCTCGAGCTCGAGAACGAGTTCCTAAAAAGCCCCGACCTCACATTGGAGGCCGGGGCCAGTAGATTTTTGGGACATGTCTAGAAATCTACCCATGCAGGAAGCGGCATGTGCCGAGCATGTCGCGTGCTAGGTTTTGAGGCATGCCACAAAACCTAGCACGGGGGAGTGGCTACTCGGCGTCGGCGAAGCCGTTGGGGTTATGGCTCTGCCAATTCCAGCTGTCGCGGCACATGTCCGCGATGTCGTACTGGGCCTTCCAGCCCATCATGCGCTCGGCCTTGGAGGCATCGCACCAGTTGGCAGCGATGTCGCCGGCGCGGCGCTCGCGGATCACGTAGGGCAGCTCCTTGCCACAAGCCTTGGAGAAGGCGGCGACGACCTCGAGTACCGAGGTGCCGGTGCCGGTGCCCAGGTTAAAGATCTCGACGCCGGTCTTGCCGTTCATCCAGTTAAGGGCGGCAACGTGACCAGAGGCCAGATCGCACACGTGGATGTAGTCGCGCACGCCGGTGCCGTCGGGGGTGGGGTAGTCGTTGCCAAAGACCTGAACGGCCTCGAGCTTGCCCACGGCGACCTGGGCGACATAGGGCACCAGGTTGTTGGGGATGCCCTTGGGGTCCTCGCCGATCAGGCCCGACGGATGAGCGCCGATGGGGTTGAAGTAACGGAGCAGCACGACGTCCCACTCGGGGTCGGCGGTGTGGACGTCCATAAGGATCTGCTCGATCATCCACTTGGTCCAGCCATAGGGGTTGGTTGCGGGCTTCTTGGGGTCTTCCTCGGTGACGGGCGGGTTGTCCGGGTCGCCGTAGACGGTCGAGGAGCTCGAGAAGATGATGGACTTGCAGCCATGGTTGCGCATGACGTCGATGAGCACCAGGGTGTTCTCGATGTTGTTGTGGTAGTACTCGACGGGCTTGCTCACCGACTCGCCGACGGCCTTAAAGCCGGCAAAGTGGATGACACGGTCGATCTGATGGGTATCGAAGATCTTGTTCATCGCATCGCGGTCGAGCACGTTGGCCTCGTAGAAGGTGAGGTTCTTGGCGGCCTCGTCGCCCACGATGGTCTTGACGCGGTCGACGGCGACGGCGCTGGAGTTGGAGAGATCATCGACGATGACGACCTGGTAGCCACCCTCGAGCAGCTGAACGACGGTGTGCGAGCCGATAAAGCCGGCGCCACCGGTAACGAGGACGCAGATGTCTTTGGGGTCGAGTGCTTTGGACATGTAGTCTCCTATCGAATCAGGAACACTTCTAGAGGGGAGTATAGCGCAGGCGGGGACGCCCAAATGGTGCACTGTAGGAAAAGCAGAGGATTATGTTAACGTACTCATATAAGAGCTTGCTCAATTGTTACCTCAAATTTGACAATTGCTTACGAGCCGCCGACCTTGTAGTTTCCTGCCGTTCGTGGAAATCGTTGGGACGCGCCATATGTACGCTAATATGTATGAGTTGAGCGACATATAAATAAGCATGTAACGGAGTACATATGTCACCAAACAGCGATTCCATCCTTTCCCAGGAGCTCTCGCGCCGCACTGCCCTTAAGGCCCTGTTCGGCGCCGCTTCTGCGGCAGTTCTTTTTGGCCTGCCCACTCGCGCCCATGCGGCGGAGGCTTCCAAAGAAACCACCGATAAATTGAATGCCGCCCAGGCCCAGCTCGACGAGGTTCAGGCCCAGCTCGACAGCATCGCAAATGAGTATGCGGCGCTGGCCAACAAGAATGCCCAGACCCTCAACGACATCGAGAATGTCCAGGGCAAGATTGACGACACGCAGGCCCAGATCGATGAAAAGAAGGCCGAGCTCAAGAAGAAGCGCAACGACCTTTCCGATCGCGTGGCCGCCAGCTACAAGTCCGGCGGCACGAACATCCTGTCGCTGCTGCTGGCCTCTGGCTCGTTTGAGGAACTCGTCGCCAACGCGCATTACGTTGAGAAGATCAACAAGAGCGACCGCGATGCCATCGAGGATATCCAGACGATTCAGGCTGAGCTCGACGCACAGAAGACCGAGCTCGAATCACAAAAGGCCGACCTGGAGAAACTCAAGGACCAGCAGACGGCTCAGATGCAGGATATGCAGGCCAAGCAGCAAGAAGTCCAGACCGTGCTGAACGGTCTTTCCGACGACGTCAAGGAACTCATGGCTCAGCGCGATTCCGAGATCCTCGCTGCCGCCCAGGCTGAGGAGGCCGCTAGGAAGGCGGCTGCGGCAGCCGCGGCCTCTGCGAACACGGGCTCTTCTTCGGGTGGCTCGAGCTCGGGTGGCGGCTCGTATGCCGGCGGCACCCCGCAACAGACGGGCGGTTCGGGCAAGCAGCAGGCCGTCGTCAATGCGTGCTACTCGACGCCTTCTCCCGGCCAGGGCTGGTGTGCTGCCTGGGTTACCAACGTCTTCCGCAATGCCGGCGTGGGCTATTTTGGCGGCAACGCGTGTGACATGTTCAACGCCTGGTGCTATAGCTCCGACCGCTCGGCGCTGCAGGTGGGCATGATCGTGGCCGATTCCTCGCACAGCGGCACGGGTGCTCCGGGCCTTATCTACGGTCATGTGGGTATCTACGTTGGCGGCGGCATCGTTATGAGCAACGAGGGTGCCATTACGTCTAAGTCGCTTGATTCGTTTATTAGCTTCTATGGCACTGGGTCGGGCGTGCGTTGGGGCTGGCTTGGCGGTATTGCGCTGTCGTAACTGCGGCTTGAAGCTGGTTGGTCCGGGACTGCGGGCGAGGCATAAGGTTGCCTGCTCTACAGTCCTGCGCAAGACGAAGGCCACATTAAGTGGCCTTCTTTGCGTGCGGAACTCGCGACCAACCTTATGCCTCGCCCGCAGTCCCGGACCTTTCGGGTTCAAAGCGCGACACACCGGACTGGTTGCCTGATATAAAGATGGCGAAGCCCCCTTTCGGGGCCTTCTTTTTTATTAGAGGAATTCGCCTACTCGGTGGACTTCGGGTTCTAGGTCTACGTCGAATTGGTCTTTGACGGTTGTTTGGATGTGGCGGATGAGTTCGTCGACATCGGCGGCGGTGGCGTGGTCGGCGTTGACGATGAAGCCGCAGTGCTTTTCGCTCACCTGTGCGCCGCCAATGGCGTGTCCTCGCAGGCCGGCGTCCATGATGAGCTTGCCGGCAAAGTGGCCCTCGGGGCGCTTGAAGGTGGAGCCGGCACTCGGCACGTCGAGTGGCTGCTTGTCCTCGCGGCGCTGGCGGTAGTCGTCCATGTCGGCCTTGATCAGCGCGGCGTTGCCCGGGGCGAGATTGAAAGTGGCCGAAAGCACGATGAAACCGTCGTCGGCAATGCGGCTCTTGCGATAGCCCAGGTTGAGCTCATCGACATCGAACTCGATAATGCTGCCGCTACCGCGGGTGCCGTCGTCGAGCATGCGGGCGGGCTTGTAGACGCGCACGGACTCCAGCACATCGGCCATGCAGGCGCCGTATGCTCCGGCGTTCATGTAGCAGGCACCGCCGACCGATCCGGGAATGCCCGAGATGGGCTCCATGCCGGTAAGGCCGGCCTCGGCTGCCGCGGCTGCGACATCGGAAAGCAAGGCGCCGGCTGCCGCCGTGACGTGCGTGCCGTCGACCGTAATGTCGGAGAGGCCCTCGCCCAGCGCTACGACGACGCCGCGGATGCCCTTGTCGCCGACGAGCAAGTCGGAGCCGTTGCCCACGATGGTGAGTGGTAGATTGCAGCGATAGCAGGTATCGAGCGTGGCGACGAGGCCTTGCTCAGTATCGGGCGTGACAAAGACGTCGGCCGGACCGCCGATCTTAAACGTGGTGTGCTCGCGCATGGGCTCGCTCATCAGCACGTTGTCCTCGCCGGCAACGCCAGCGAGCGCGCACAGCAGGTCCTCGTTAAAAAAATCGTTCTCGTGCATACGAATATCCGCCTTTTGGTGGTCGTTGTCATCAATCGATTGCAATATACCCCACCCGGACGGATTTGGTGCGCTGGCGGCGATAAAACAGCCGTCCACCGGATTGGTAAAGTGTTTATCACCGAGGTAGAGGGGTAGTCGCTATACTTTCAAGAGATTGCGCGTAAACCCGGAAGGAGCGAGATGGCCAACAAAGTCACCCTCAAGCAGATCGCCCAGGAGGTGGGGCTTTCCCCCTCGTCGGTCTCGCTTGTTCTCAATAATCGGCCCTGTCGCATCTCGGAAGAAAACCGCAAGCTCATCAAAGAGGTCGCGGCGCGCAACCACTATGTTCCCAACCAGATTGCGCGCAGCCTGGTCATGCGCGAGTCGCGCACGCTGGGCCTTATCGTCCCTAACATCGAGAGCCGCTTTTTTGCCTCGCTCGCCGGTAGCCTGGAAAAGCGCTGCCGCGAGGACGGCTATGCGCTCTTCATTACCAGCTCGGGCGGAAGCGCCGATGACGATCTGGAGCTGCTGCGCCAGCTGGTGACGCGCGGCGTTGATGGCGTCTTCCTGGTGGTGGGTGACGAGTTCTCCGATGACCGCGCCCTGCGCGAAGAGGTCAGCCACCTGCCCATCCCGGCCGTAATGGTCGACCGTGCCATTGAGGGGCTCGAGTGCGACAAGGTGATGTTCGACCACGAGATGGGCGGCTATATGGCCACCCGCTATCTGATCGAGCAAGGCCACCGCCGTATTGCCTGCCTGGTTAATGCCCGCCGTTCCAATACGGGTCGCAAGCGACTTGCCGGCTATGAGCGCGCGCTGCGCGAGGTTGGCCTGCCGATCGACGCGCGTTTGGAGTTTGAGAGCGAGTACTACATTCCGAGCGCATACGAGGCCTCGGAGGCGGTGCTCGCAACTGACGCCACTGCCGTGTTCGCAAGCTCGGATAACATTGCCCTCGGTTTGCTCAAGCGCTTGCACGAGATGGGGAAGAGCATCCCGGGCGATATCTCGGTGGTGAGCTATGACAACTCGGCGGCCGACGTTCTCTTTGAGCCGGCACTGACCGCGATTGAGCAGGACCCTGGTGTCCTTGCGGAGCATGCTTTTGGCTGCATGTCCAAGCGTCTTGCCGGTAGGGGCGGCAGGCGTGCCGAAGAGGTCGTTCTGGAGCCGGAGCTTATCGTTAAGGACAGCGTGCTCGAGCTTACTAAACACAACTAAACACGTTTACCAATTTGCAGAGACCGAATGTGGAGCACCTGTGACAATCAACGCCGCAGGTGAATGTCGCGTTTTGCTAATCGATGGGATTGATAAGGGTGGTAAAACGTTTTTTCACCATGATAAAACGTTTTAGCAAATATACTGGTCCCAACGAAAGGTTGCCGTATTGGAGGGTGACCGCACAGCGAAGGGACATAAACAATGGCTAAAACACTGGGGACGCCGTGGCAAAAGCTGGGCCACGAGGTGCCGGCTTCCGAGCTCGAGGGCGTCGACCTGTATTGGCGCGCATCGAACTATCTGTCCGTCGGTCAGATCTACCTTCGCTCTAACCCGCTAATGCGCCCCGACTTTGTCGACGAGAAAACCGGTGAGGTGCGCGACTTCGGTCGTCCGGACGTTAAGCACCGCCTGGTTGGCCACTGGGGCACCACGCCCGGCATCAACTTCCTGTTCGGTCACGTCAATCGACTGATCGCCGACCACAACCAGAATGCTATCTTCTTGATGGGCCCTGGTCACGGTGGCCCCGCCGGTACTGCTCAGTCGCTGCTCGACGGCACCTACCGTGAGATTCGTCCCGACATCACCAATGACGAGGCCGGCCTGCAGAAGTTCTTCCGCCAGTTCTCCTATCCCGGCGGCATCCCGAGCCACTTTGCGCCCGAGACGCCCGGCTCCATCCACGAGGGCGGCGAGCTCGGCTACACGCTCAGCCATGCCTACGGTGCCGTCATGGACAACCCGAGCCTGCTGGCCGTGGCCGTGGTGGGCGACGGCGAGTCCGAGACCGGTCCGCTCGCGACCTCTTGGCAGTCCAACAAGCTCGTGAACCCGGCAACCGACGGTATCGTCCTGCCGATCCTGCACCTCAACGGCTACAAGATCGCCAACCCCACTATCCTTGCTCGCGTGTCCGACGAGGAGCTCACCAAGTTCTTTGAGGGCATGGGCTACAAGCCGCACTTCTTTGTCGCCGGTTTTGACGACGAGAGCCACGTGAGCATCCACGAGCGTTTCGCCGCCCTGTTTGAGCAGGTCTTTGACGAGATCTGCGATATCAAGGCCACCGCTCAGGCCCAGGCCGCCGCGGGCGAGACCGTGGTCCGTCCGGCCTATCCCATGATCGTGTTCCGCACGCCCAAGGGCTGGACTTGCCCCAAGCACATCGACGGCAAGAAGACCGAGGACTCCTGGCGCGCGCATCAGGTGCCGCTGGCGAGTGCCAAGGACACCCACGAGCACTTCCGCGTGCTTCGCGAGTGGCTGCGCTCCTACAAGCCCGAGGAACTCTTTACGCCCGAGGGCCAGGTGCGCCCCGAGGTGACGGCCTTTATGCCGACCGGCGAGCTGCGCATCGGCGCCAATCCCAACGCAAACGGCGGCAAGGTGCGCCGCGAGCTCGAGCTGCCCGATATCCACGCCCACGAGATCCCCGTCGCAAGCAAGGGTCACGGCTGGGGCTCCACCGAGGCCGCCCGTGTCTTTGGTGAGTACACTGCCGACGTCCTGGCCAAGAACATGGACGACTTCCGCATCTTCGGTCCCGACGAGACCGCGTCCAACCGCCTGCAGGCTGCCTACAAGGTGACCAAGAAGCAGTGGGATGCCGGATTCTACGAGGACGAGGCCAACGACGAGCTGCTGGCCGGCTCCGGTAAGGTTGTCGAGCAGCTGTCCGAGCACCAATGTGAGGGTTTCCTCGAAGCCTACGTGCTCACCGGACGCTCCGGCGTGTGGAGCTCCTACGAGAGCTTTGTCCACGTCGTCGATTCCATGGTCAACCAGCACTGCAAATGGCTCGAGGCCACCAAGCGCGAGATTCCGTGGCGTGCTCCCATCAGCGGCCTCAACATTTTGCTGTCGAGCCACGTGTGGCGCCAGGACCACAACGGATTCTCGCACCAGGACCCCGGCTTTATCGACCTGCTGCTCAACAAGGCCAACGACACGCATATCGTGAATGCTTACTATCCGGCTGACGCCAATATGGCTCTCGCTGTGGCCGAGCGTGTCTACCAGTCCACCGACTGCGTCAACGCCATCTTCTGTGGCAAGCAGCCCGCTCCCACCTTCCAGACGGTCGACGAGGCCAAGTCCGAGCTCGCCGAGGGTGTCGCGACTTGGGAGTGGGCATCGACTGCCGACTCGCTCGCCGAGGCTGACGTCGTAGTTGCCACGTGCGGTGACGTGCCGACGCTCGAGGCTCTGGCCGCAACCGATATGCTGCGCGAGTTGGGCATTAAGGTGTGGTTCGTCAACGTGGTCGATCTGCTCAAGATTCAGAACGTCTGCGAGAACGACCAGGCCATCAGCGATGAGCGCTGGGCTGAGCTGTTCGGCTGCGGTGAGAAGCCCGTGCTCTTCGCATTCCACGCCTATGCCGGCACGATTCGCCGCCTGATCTGGAACCGCCCCGGCCACGACACCTTCCGCGTCCACGGCTACGAGGAGAAGGGCTCCACGACCACGCCGTTCGACATGCTGCGCCTGAACAGCATGGACCGCTGGGCGCTTGCCGCCGACGTGCTGCGCATGGTCGACGTCGATAAGTTTGCCGAGCAGATTGACGAGTGGGAGGCTTTCCGCACCGAGGCCTTTGAGTTTGCGTGCGACGAGGGCTTCGATCACCCGGCCTTTACCGACTGGGTCTGGCCCGACGCTGCAGCTGCAACTGCCGCCGACGGCACGCTCTCCGCAACGCAGATGACCGCAGGCGACAACGAGTAGGTAGGCATCCGGGACGGTCTCGCGCTGGGGCCGCCTCCGGGCTGGTGCCCTTCCTCGGAGAAGTGGGCTTCGCGAACTTCTCCGAGGAAGGGCA
>NZ_QSFR01000021.1:0-5153 GCF_003467925.1 Collinsella sp. AM43-1
AAGGAGAGCACTTAATGTGCTCTCCGTCTTGCGCAGGACTGCCCGAGCAGGCGATGTTGCCCCATACGCCCTCCCAGGTCCGCCGGGATTACGACAGCTTGACGATCGGTGCAAAACCTTTCATGAGCTTTTTAGTCTGGCCGGTTTTTTCGAATTGAACCTCGATCATGTCTCCGGCGACCGAGATCACGGTACCGGTGCCAAAGGTCTTGTGGCTCACGGTATCGCCCGCGGCAAAGTCCTGCGACGCGCTGGCGCGATCGACCTTGCGCTCCACCGTCGGCGACACCTTGGACGACGGCTTTTTAGCTCGCGGCGCGCCCGAACCAAAGGTCGAGGCAACACGGCCGGCGTCGGGCGAAACCCCGCGATGGCGCTCGGTGCCATAGGTGCTGCCACCAAAGAAATCGTCGAAGCTCGATCCGCCGCGCGATCCGGAGCCGCCGGTCGAGCGCGTATGCGAACCGAACACCTTGCCGCCATACATATCCGAGCCCATGCCCGAGCCAAAGGTGCCGTGACGGTCGCCGCGCTTCTCCCAGCCCGTGCCCTCAAAACCAGCAGAACCGATACCGCTAAACTCGATATCCTCGAACGGAATCTCGTTGAGGAAGCGAGAGCGCGGGTTGGCAGAGGTCGAGCCGTAGGTGCGACGCGTGGCCGCATAGGTCAGGAACAGGCGCTTACGGGCACGCGTGATGGCAACGTAGGCCAGGCGACGCTCCTCCTCGAGCTTGCCCGGGTCATCGCTGCCGCCAAAGTCGTGCACGTGCGGGAAGATACCCTCCTCCATGCCGGCCACGAACACCGCCGGGAACTCCAGGCCCTTGGCGGAGTGGATGGTCATCATGGTAATGGCATGCGTCTCGCCGGCCAGGGAATCCAAGTCGGAGCGCAGGGCCAGCCACTCCATGAGTGCCGGCAGTGCCTTACAGGTGAGCGGACCGTAGGTGCGCTCGATCTCGTCGGCATGCACGGCGCCCGCCGGTAGCTCTGTTGGCACGGCATACGCGTTGCCCGCGATGGCGGCGGCCAGGGCATCCTGCGGCGAGAGCGCCGGGGCGGCTAGGCTATCGAGTGGATTGGAGCCCGCGGCGTCACGAGCGCCGACAAGTGCCTCAAACGAGGATGCCGGAGCGGACGGCTCCGGCTCGGACGCGGGCGCACTCACCACGACGGACTCGGACTCGGCGACGGACGGCACGTCGGCAACACCGGCCGCGCGCAGCTCTTCTAGACTCTCGAGCGTACCCTCGATATCCTCGTGCGTCTCCTCAAATTCGGCGGCGACGCCCAGGAATTCCTGGATGTTCTCGGCGCGGCTCTCGGACTCCATGGTGCCCTCGGCGCGAAACGCCTGCAGCAGGCCCGTCTTATCGACAATCATCTCGACGACGTCCTTGAGCTCGCCGTCCATGCGGCGGCCCTCGCGCACCAGCGCCACAAAACTCGACAGGCCGTTGCGCACCTTGGCACTAAACATGCCCGTCTCGGCTGTTGCGATCTCGCAGGCCTGGAAGAACGAGCAGCGGTTGTCGCGCGCCAGCTGCTCGATCTTTTGGATCGAGGTGGAGCCGATGCCGCGGCGCGGCGTGTTGATGACGCGCTTGACGCTCATCTCGTCGGCCGGGTTCACGATCATCTTGAGGTAGGCCATGACGTCGCGAATCTCGGCGCGGTCGAAGAATCGCGTGCCGCCGACGATCTTGTAGGGCACGCCCGCGCGCAGGAACATATCTTCGAGGATACGCGACTGGGCGTTGGTGCGGTAGAACACGGCGATATCGTCGTAGCTCGTACCCTTGGCATGCAGCTTTTCGATCTCGCCGGCAATCCAGCGACCTTCGTCGCGCTCGTCGCTTGCCTGGAAAGCCTGAATCTTCTCGCCATCGCCCTCGGCCGTAAACAGGCGCTTGTCCTTGCGCTGCGAGTTGTGGCGAACAACGGCATTGGCGGCGCTCAGGATGTGACCCGTGGAGCGATAGTTCTGCTCCAACTTGACGGTCTTGCAGTTTTTAAAGTCCTGCTCAAAGTCCAGGATGTTGGTGATGTCGGCGCCACGCCAGCTATAAATGGACTGGTCGTCGTCGCCCACGACCATGAGGTTTTGGTACTTGGCGGCCAGCAGGTTGGCGATTTCGTACTGGACGTGGTTGGTGTCCTGATATTCGTCGACGCTAATGTAGCGGAAGCGCTCTTGGTACTTGTCGAGCACCTCGGGGCGGGTGCGCAGTAGCTCGAGCGTGCGCACGAGCAGGTCGTCGAAGTCCATCGCGTTGGCGGCGCGCAGGCGGCGCTTCAGCTCCAGGTAGACTTGCGCGGCCTTTTTGTCGTTGGGGCTATCGGCGCTCTTGAGCATGTCCTCGGGCCCGATCATGGCGTTTTTAGCAGAGCTGATCTTGCTGCGGATCATGTTGATGGGGAACTGCTTTTGCTCGATGCCGAGCGCCTGCATAATGTCGCGCACCATGCGCTTTGAGTCGTCGTCATCGTAGATGGTGAATTGACCGGTATAGCCCAGCAGGTCGGCGTCCTCGCGCAGCATGCGCACGCACATGGCATGGAAGGTGCACACCCACATGCCACGGGTGCCGCTGGGGATGAGTGCCGCCAGACGCTCGCGCATCTCGGCCGCAGCCTTGTTGGTAAACGTGATGGCAAGAACCTGCCAAGGCTTAACACCCAGGTCGCCGAGCATATGTGCGATGCGGAAGGTCAAGACGCGGGTCTTGCCCGAGCCGGCGCCGGCGAGCACCAGCAACGGGCCCTCGGTGGACAGGACCGCCTCGCGCTGGGCGGGATTAAGGCTGTCGATGTCGACGAGCGGCTTGGCGGGCTTGGGCGCCGGCGCGGGAGCGTCGTAGATGTCGAGCGGAACGAGCTCGGGCTCCGGCGCAGCGGGGGCGGTGTATGCATCGAGCGGCACGGGTTCCGGCGCGGGCGGCACGGGCGCGGCAGTGTTCTTTTCCCAGGGCAGGGGCTGGGTCATGGGCGACTCCTCATCTGACGGACGGCGCGCCTGCGGGCAGCGCCATAGTTTGAGCCGTACCAGTATACCGAGCCGCGCGGACACCGACGCAAATCACACCACGACTCCGTGCGCCACCATCGGACCCACCCCAGCGGATTTGGCGCAATGGGGTCAGGCCAGTCTGCACGAATCAATTGACAATCACGAAACCGCCGATGTCATGGCAGCAGCAGCGAGCGGTGGCCGGGGCGAACAAATTGGCATGAAAGGGGGCGGCATAGACCTTCTGGTCATGCCGTCCCCTTTGAATGACCAGTTGTCGCCCCGGCCGCCGCGCAGCGTCGACTAAGTTAGAGGCCGAGCATCGGCTCCAGGACAAAGAAGTACGCGAGCACCACGATGCCCAGGATGATGCGGTAGACGCCGAAGCACTTGAAGTCGTGACGGCGAACGAAGCCCATAAGCCACTTGATGGCAATGAGCGACACCACAAAGGCGACGACGCAGCCCACGCCCAGGATAGCGACCTCGTTGGCGCCGAACGTACCACCCTTGATGAAATACTTGACCAGCTTGAGCGCACTCGCGCCAAACATGACAGGGATGGCCAGGAAGAACGTAAACTTGGACGCCACCGAACGCGTGCAGCCCAAAAGCAGGCCGCCGATGATGGTAGAACCGGAGCGAGACGTTCCAGGCACCAGCGAAAGCACCTGGAAGCAGCCGATACCCAGCGCAGTCTTCCAGCTCAGGTCCTCGAGCGTGGCGATGGAGCCAAAGTCCAGATCCTCGTCATCGTCCTCATCCTCAGCGGTAGCCGCGGCGGGCGCCGCAAAGTGCGCACCGGCGGGACGTCCACCCGACACCACAGCACGCGAACCAAATGAACCGGCAACGGCCATTTCCTCGCGCTTGCTCGCGCGCCAGTTCTCGATCACGATAAACAGCACGCCGTACACAATGAGCGCCAGCGCCACGACGGGAGCATTATAGAAATGCTCCTCCATCCAGTCGTTAAGCGGCAGACCGATCGCCGCGGCGGGAATGCAGCCGAGCACAATCTTGCCCCACAGCACCCAGGTGTCGCGACGGCCCTCCTTGCCCTTGCTGGGCGAGAACGGATTGAGCTCATGGAAGAACAGCACACAGACGGCCAGAATGGCGCCGAGCTGAATCACGACCAGGAACATATTCCAGAACGTCTCGCTCACGTTCATCTTGACGAACTCGTCCACCAAGATCATGTGACCAGTCGACGAAACGGGCAGCCATTCGGTGATGCCCTCGACCAGGCCCATAAAGGCAGATTTTAAAAGCTCGATGATATCCAAAGGGACCCCCTCGTTAGACACCCGCCGATATTGTTCTGCGGACGGTGCGGGCGATGTCCCATTATCAACCGTTGGCGGCGCGCCTGCGCCTACCCTTACCAAAAAACTCGCCCGTTCACAGAATTGCGAGCGGTCAAACCCAAATCCTTGGGTATAACTGCAACAAGATAAAGTGTCCGGCGGCCAACGCGCCCGCGCCCGCCCGATGCACGAGCCCCGCGCCCGTGCGATAGACCAAGGAGGAAACCATGAACGAGGGCTACACCAAGGTATTTGTTTCACTCGACGGTACTGAACAGCAGGATTTTGTGCTCGCACGCGCCATCAAGGTCGCCGCGAACAACGGCGCCAAGCTAATCATCGGCCACGTTATCGATTCCACGGCGCTCGAGAGCGCCGGTTCCTATCCGGTCGATCTGGTCAACGGCCTAGAGGAGGCATTTAAGAACTCCATCGCCAAGCAGCTCGAGGAGGCCAAGGCCAATCCCGACATTCCCGAGGTCGAGGTCATGATTCGCGCCGGCCGCATTCGCGAGACGCTCAAGGACGAGATGCTCGACGTGGTTAAGCCCGACCTGGTGCTCTGCGGCGCACGCGGCCTGTCCTCGATCAAGTATGCGCTCCTGGGCTCGATTTCGACGTTCCTGCTGCGCAATACCGATTGCGACATCTTGGTCGTAAAGTAGCGTTGCTCCCACCGGCCGCGGGGCCTGCGGGGTTTCCATGGGCACGTCCTCGCCGCGTTGCGGCTGCGGGATGTGCCCTTAGGAAACCCCTCCCGGCCCCGCGGCCTTTGCAGCCTCACTTCAACGAGTTGTCTGATAGAAAAATGGCGTGCCGCCCCGTTTGGG
>NZ_QSFR01000021.1:5181-32772 GCF_003467925.1 Collinsella sp. AM43-1
GGCACGTTTTGTTTGGACGGGCGTTTGCCGTGTGCGTTACTCAAAGTATTGGAACTTGTTCGTTGAGAAGGCAAACGTAACGACAAAGCCTTCGCCGGGGTCGGATGCCGCGGTGACATCGATGCCCATCTTGGAGCACAGGCGCGCCACCAGGTAGAGGCCGATGCCCGTTGCGCGCTTGGTGGTGCGGCCGTTGTCGCCGGTAAAACCCTTCTCGAACACGCGCGGCAGGTCGGCCGCGCTCACGCCGCAGCCGTTGTCCGCGACGGTAAGCTCGATGCGCTCGCTTGCCAGGCCCTCATCCAGCAACGCACCCGAAAACACGATCTTTGCGCCGTCCTCACGCGCATATTTAATGCTGTTCTGAATGAGCTGGCCCAGAATAAACTCGAGCCACTTCTCGTCGGTGAAGACCTCGAAGTCGAGGTTCTCGCACACCGGAGCCACGTGCGCCGCGATGAGCTCGCGGGCGTTGGCCTTGATTGCGCCCGTCACCAGAGCCTTGAGGTTCCAACGTCGAATCAGGTAATCGCGCTCCACAACCTCCGAGCGCGCGTAGTACAGCGCCTGGTCGATATAGCGCTCCACGCGAGCCAGCTCGCGACCGAGGTCATCTACGCGCGACAGGTCATCTTCGCTGCCGTCCAGGTTTTCCAAAATCAGATGGGCTGCCGCCAGGGGCAGCTTGGCCTCGTGGACCCAGCTCTCGATATAGTCGCGATAGTCTTCGGTCTGACGCCGGCCCTCGGCAACCTCGTCGCAGGCGGCTTTGCCCACCCGGCACAGGACCTCGTACTCGAGCTCGCCCTCGGCATAGGTTGGGCATTGCACCATCTCCTGCACCCATGCGGGACTCTCGAGCTCCTCTGCCGCGCGCTCCAACTGACGCAGAAAACGGCGACGGCGAGCGTACTCGATCACGATGCCGAGCATACCAAAGATAAGGGACACGCCAACCGCCACGACCACGATAGAAACGGGTGCGCCGGCGACCGTCAGCACAAAGCAGCTCAGCAGCACGCCGCACGTCCACACGGCGACGGGCAACAGCGCATCTTTAAAGAACTTGCCAAACGACATAGCTGGCACCTAGACCGAATAGCCCTGGCCGCGATGCGTGGTCAGATACCCCTTGACGCCGATCTTGTCGAGCGTGGTGCGCAGGCGGTTGATGTTGACGGTGAGCGTGTTGTCGTCCACGAAGGCATCGGAGTCCCACAGGTCCTGCATGATGGCCGAGCGCGAGACAATCTTGCCCGCGCGGCTCAGGAGCAGCGAGAGAATGCGCAGCTCATTTTTGGTGAGCTCGGTGCTGTCGCCGGTCGCCGTGTTGGTGACCATAGAGCGGGCGAGGTCGAGCTCCAGCCCCTTGTGGACGAGCGTGCTGCGCTCGCCTGACGCCGCGGTGCGACGCAGCAGTGCGTTGATGCGCGCCACGAGGACGCGGGCGCTATAGGGCTTGGGAACAAAGTCGTCCGCGCCGAGCGTCATGGCCATGACCTCGTCGATCTCGGTCGTGCGCGAGGTGAGGACGATGATGGGGACCTCGGATTCGCGGCGAACCTCGTGGCAGATATGCTGGCCGTCCTTGACGGGAAGCGTGAGGTCGAGCAGCACCAGGTCGGGCGCGGCGGCGAGAATATCGCGCGAGACATGCTCGAACGATTCGCAGGCCTCGATTTCAAACCCGGCGCGGGCAAGGATGTCGACAAGCTCACGACGAATGGGCTCGTCGTCCTCAACGATATAGATCAGCGCCATGGATTCCGTTCCCCCCTCTTGGTTGTCTTACTGCCATTATTGCCGCGAAGTCGCCGGTGCGCGCCTCGCGCGGCATTAAGGTGACAGAACTGTTCGCGAACGAAAGCGTTCGAATCGCCCCTCGCTCGCAGCGGGCGCGGGGATCAAATGATTAAATAATCCCCGTCCCAGAAAAATCATTTAGCGGCGGGCGCGAAGCTTTTCGTAGCCGTCGGCGAAGAAGGCGACCGTGGCGGCGTCCGCCTCGGCGGCATCGGTATCGTCGGCGGGGACCACGCCGTGCTCGTCGCTCACCAGGAACAGCGCGCCCTTGAGCTGAGCGGGGATGTCTACGCGCGTGACCGGGATGTCCTTGGTCTGGGCCAGCTGTTCGATGAGCGTCGCCGTGCCGCACAGGCACTCGTCCGCCGGCGCCACAAAGGCCAGCTCGCCGTCGTTGACGGCAGCAAGCAGCTCGGGCGCCACGCCGGTTTCGTCGGCCTCGGAACGGGCCTCGGCAGAGCGGGCACGCAGCGCCTTGGCTGACGTATCGGCGAGCGGCTCGTACTCCCCCACTGTCATGGCGGCGTTGCCGTTGATGTCGATCACCAGCATGAGCACACCGTCGTGCGCGGTATAGTCGCCCTCGGCTAGCGACCACTCAACGTGCTGCTTGGCCCAGCTGAGCATGTTATGGGTAAGCGGCTCGCCCTGCACCAAGCGCTCGGACAGCGCGCGAATGTGACGGTTGAGCATGGGCACCTTTTTGTTGGACATGCGCCAACGGCAGATAAGCGCGGGCTTGTCGAGCGTAAACTTCTCGACCGCCTCCTGATTGGCGCAAAAGTCCTCGTACGCACGCTGGTCCTCGGCATTGCCAAACAGCTCGGCATCATCAATCTGGGGCATGGTCATACCTTTCGTGTTAGTCATTCCGTCCTCTTATACCAAAAAGACGGCCCTCCAAACGGAGCGGCCGTCTTTTGCAGAGATAATTTTAGAAGCGAGGCGGTCCAAGGGACGAGATAACATCCCATCCTCCCCAGTCAACCTAACAGGTCGGCGAGGGTTGCCCAGGTGCCGCAGATTGCCGTGAAAGAGGAGCGACGCGTACTTGGGTACGCGGGCGACGAATGAGCGGCAAGGTGCGGTGGTTGGGCAAGCCGCAGCGCCACCTCCCTACTTAATGGCGGAAGTGGCGCGCACCCGTGAAAACCATCGCAATATTGTGCTCGTTGCAGGCCTGGATGCTCTCGTCATCGCGCTTGGAGCCGCCGGGCTGGATGATGCAGGTCACGCCGTGTGCGGCAAGCACGTCGACGTTGTCGCGGAACGGGAAGAACGCGTCGCTTGCGCAGGCAAAGCCGCCCTTCTCCACGCCCTCGCGCTCGCAGAAGTCCTCGGCGCGCTCGCAGGCAAGCAGCGCAGAGTCAACACGGTTGGGCTGACCGGGGCCCATGCCAATGCCGGCCTTGCCCTTGGAGACCAGGATGGCGTTGGACTTGACGCCCTTGCAGACCTTCCAGGCAAACTCGAGCTCGGCCATTTCGGCATCGGTGGGCTTGCGGTCGGTGGGGAACGTAAAGGTCGCGGGATCCTCGGTCACGTGGTCGACTTCCTGCACCAGCATGCCGCCGTCGATGGAGCGCAGCTCCACTTGGGCACCGTGGTCCACGCCGCCGGTAGCCAGCACGCGCAGGTTGGGGCGCTTGGCCATGCGCTCGAGCGCCTCGGCGGTATAGCTCGGGGCGATGATGACCTCGACGAACTGCTTGTTCTGATCGGCAAAGTGCTCAACCAGCTCAAAGGGAACCTCGCGGTTGCAGGCGATGATGCCGCCGAAGGCGCTCTTGGGATCGCAGGCGAAAGCGCGGTCGTAGGCGGCCGTGATGTCCTCGGCAACGGCGGAACCGCAGGGGTTCTGATGCTTGAGGATCACGCAGGCCGGCTCGTCGAACTCGCGGACCAGGTTCCAGGCGGCATCGGCGTCCAGATAGTTGTTGTAGCTGAGCGGCTTGCCCTGGATCTGCTCGGAGCCCACAAGCGGGAACTGAGAGCTCGCGGTGTTCTCGCAGCCCTCGGCAAAGCGGTAGACCGTAGCCTTTTGCTGAGGATTCTCACCATAGCGCAGGTCGTCGACCTTCTCCAGCGAAATCTCGAGCTTGGCAGAGGTGTCCGCCACGTCGCTTGCCTGGGCGGCAAGCCAACGGGAGATAGCCGTGTCGTAGGCGGCGGTGGTCTGGTAGACCTTCACCTGCAGGCGACGACGGGTGGCAAGCGTGGTGCAGCCACCGGTCTCGCGCATCTCGGCCAGGACGGCATCATAGTCGGCCGGGTCGGAGATGACGGTAACGCTCGCGGCGTTCTTGGCGGCAGAGCGCAACATGGAGGGGCCACCGATGTCGATGTGCTCGATGGCATCCGCAAAGGTGACCTCGGGGTTGGCGACGGTCTTCTCGAACTCGTACAGGTTGACGACGACCAGGTCGATCAGCTTAATGCCGTGCTGGGCGGCCTCCTGCATGTGCTGCTCGGAATCGCGGCGGGCCAGCAGCGCGCCGTGAACCTTGGGGTGCAGGGTCTTAACGCGGCCGTCCATCATCTCGGGATAGCCCGTGAACTCCTCGATGGGGGTTACGGGAACGCCCGCGTCCTCGATGGCACGAGCCGTGCCGCCCGTAGAGATGATCTCGACGCCAAAGTCATCGACCAGCGTCCGTGCGAAATCGACGACGCCCGTCTTATCGGTAACCGAGATCAACGCGCGCGCGATCTTCACATCAGATCCCATGCAGTCCTCCTGTCTGGTACGCCGCCGTGCTCTGTGAGTCGGTGATACGTCGATCTGCAGCGCTCGCGCAGCGGCATTGAAAATACTGATTCAATGTAGCGCATCGAGCGCATCGATGCACCCCGCAACGGGCGCATGTGCAGAAAAAGTTTGCGAGCAGAGGGGATGGGCACGGCACCGGGCACGGTGAGTTCATGGAACACAGGGGCACCATAATTAGATGCCATTGGCGTGGTAGAACTGTGCTCGATATGCATCCGCAAAAGAAAGAGGCACCATGGTCTCGCGGGTTCTCTACCGACCGTTTGATACCGAAGACTTCGACGCCATCGCGCTGATTCTGCAGCAGCTTTGGCATAACAATTCGGATAACGATGAGTACAACCGCCTCGAGGCCGCGTGCGACCTCGCCTATTGCCTTTCGTCATCGACGTTTTCGCAGGTTGCCGTAATCGACGGTCAGGCGCGTGGCATTTCGCTCGCGCGTGCGGGACAGAGCTCCGGCGCCACCGTTAAGGAACATTGGATGGATACCGAACGCGCGCTGCTATCGCAGATGCGTGAACTGGAGCCTGA
Source organism: Collinsella sp. AM43-1 (assembly GCF_003467925.1). Classification (NCBI taxonomy): domain Bacteria; kingdom Bacillati; phylum Actinomycetota; class Coriobacteriia; order Coriobacteriales; family Coriobacteriaceae; genus Collinsella; species Collinsella sp. AM43-1. Next base: position 10,289 of record NZ_QSFR01000021.1, read on the forward strand.
TGCCTGCGCCGAGTATCTCTCGTTTGTGCGTGCAACCATCCGAACCAACAACCGCCTGCTCGAGAGCAGCCCGTTGCCGCACGACAACGAAGTCACGCTGCTCGCCGTCGATCCCGATGTCCACGGCCTGGGCGTTGGCTCGGTTTTGCTCGATGCCGGGGTCTCGTACCTGTCCTCGCGCGGGGCGACAAGGGCGCACCTGTACACCGACTCCAACTGCTCGTGGAAGTTCTACGAGTTGCACGGCTTTAAGCGCACGGCCACGCACCGCGCCAACCGCGAAGAGCGCCGTCACGACATGCCGCGCGAAAGCTTCCTCTACGAACTCGACCTAACAGCCTAGCCCAGGCAGCCACACCTAGTCATTTAAGTCTGTCCCCAATGAGTGGCCTAGGGGGTTTGTAGATAGCCCTGGTCAAAAAACATCAAATATGAGTACTGTTACCTTTTTAGTAGCAGCGATTTGGGACATTTTTGATGCTTGTAGGCATGACGACCAGCTGCATGAGCTGACGTAGCTCCCCAAATGTTCAATGAAATGGGCTCCTAACGAGAAGTACTCTCATTAGGAGCCCATTATTATGTGCAAACATATGTGACCAGCGCAGCAACAGTACTCATATTTGGCATTTTTTGTCCACTGCCCCTTGCGCGAAGGTCCTCAGCGGAAAGTTTGGCCCGTTTCGATGCACAAAAATGGGATGAATCTTCCCTGGCAACCGCCCAGAAAGATCCACCCCAAAGCAAGCGCTCACTAGAACGTTCCGCCGCCGCCTCCGCCGGCGCCGCCACCACCGCCGCCAGAGAAGCCGCCGCTCGAGCTGTCGGAGCTCGAAGCCAGCTCGCGGATGGTCTCGTGGTACACATCGTTGAACGAATCGAGTGGGGACTCGTTGCCGTAGTGATGGTAATACCACCAGTAGCAGGGGTAGTTGTCGTAGAAATCGTCGCTGTTGCGCAGGTCCGCAGGCACGGCTTCGGCCAGCTGTCGCAGCACTTCTTTCGAAACGCCCAGAGCAACGCCCATCACCAGCAGTTTGTTCCACAAGATCAGGTCGCTGGGAATGGCCTCCTTCAGGCGCGTAAAGTCCTCGAGCCAATGCTTGAGCGCCTTGCAGCGAGCCGCCACCTCGGCGCCCTCCGGCGTGTAGCGACGGAAGGTGCAGCTCAGAACAAAGCCCACGATCGTGACGGGGATCGAGATCATAGCGGCGCCGACATTGGCATCCGCAAAGTCGGTATAGATCAGAGAGCCCAGAATGCCAAAGACGATGATGATGCCGAGAACCAAGCCGGCAACCAGGGCGATGGTGCCGTCCGAGGCGATAAGCTCGCGCGTCTCCAGCTTGCCCTTAACCGTGCTCTGATAGTCCTCGAGCTTGTCGCCAACAGATTCAGTACGCTCGCTGGCATACTCCTCCAGCTCGCTAAACGTGCGTGAACGGACGCCGTCTTTATCGGGCTTAACGCCGGCGAAGAAGACCTTGAGCACATCGCGATCGATGCCGTCCTTCTTGGCAGCCTTCCAGGCCTCGTCGGTCACTGTGATGCGATACGTCTGCTCCTCTTTTTCGCGACGGAGCAGACCCTTCTTCTTGGTCTCGGTCGCTTCTTCCAGCTTGATCACGCGGTCGTCGGTGAGCTTCATAAGCGTGGCGATATATGCCTGATCGGGCACGTCGTTCCAGCTCATGAGAGCTGCAAGCACCGCGGGATGGTCGGCCGAGGGCACATCGCGGAAGTACTCGTCCTGGAAGAGCGGCTTGGGCTTGGGCCTGCGCAGCTTAAGCATCACGATCACACCGGTATAGGCAACCGCCACGACAACACACACCACGGCAATCGCGCTGGCAACCGCACGCGCGTGCTCACGGCGGGCGTTAGCTTCGTCGGCCCATTCCTTCTCTTCGCTCAGGATCGTTGACATGCGCTCTTCGCCCGAGGCGGCAAGCTGCGGCACCCAGTCGCTGGGGAAGGCGATGCGTGCCTCGGCGAATTCGCCCTGGTGCACGCAGGGAATGGTGTAGGTGACCATGGGCTCGTCCTCATCGAGCGACACGTCGCCCGTCAGCGGACCATGGCCCCATGCGCGGAAGTTATCGCCCTTGACGGCCGCCGTCCCGGCAGCGGCATTTGCGAAGCACACTTCCATCTCGACGTCATCGGAATCCGCAGACCAGCCGTCGCCCACGAACTTCCAGTAGAGCTCGGCGGTATCGGCCCAGTTCATAACCGCACCGGTCATGGTGTAGCTCACGTAATAGATCGCGCTGTCGCCGCTCTCGTGGGGGCTGAACACCTTAATCCTTACGCCGTCACCGGTCTGCTCGACCGTGTAGACGCCAGAATCGCCCTTGTTCGCGCTATCGACTTTGTTAAACGCGGTGTCCTCTTCCTCGACACTCAGCACGTCAACGCCCGCCGTGCCGCCCTGCTGGTTGGTGCCCGTATTGATCTCCCAAAACACGCCGTTGATGTCGTCGTCGAAATCAAACTGGCGTCCCTCGACAACGGTCAGCGATCCATCGGCCTCGACCGTGGCACCGATATAGGTTTGGGTCATGGAGTAGCCGTCGGCGTGCGCGGCGGCAGGCAGCAGCAACAACGCAAGCGCAACGAGCGCGCAGACGGAAGCGAATCGCGCAAACAGGCGGCGCTGCCGGCTGACTTTGGCGGCGAGGGTGTTCATAGGCACATCCTTTGTCTGTGATACCAGTAACGCCATTGTCCCACGTTTACGGGCGCACATGACGAACATCTAGGCCAGCGGAGTATCAAACGGGACGAAAGTCACGCCCGCACCCCGGCAGCTAGTCATTGGGAACGTTCTTAAATGACCAGTCATTAGGGGCACCCTTGGCATAGCCCGCCCCGGCAATAGATACCACTTCACAGCTCCGTCACAGGTGTAGCGGCTTTGTGTGGGCGCGGCCCGCGCTGATTGAGCCGCCAACCGAGGGGCATAAAGCAGTTGAGCGAAACGGTTTGCCCCTTTGCCGTTCGCTCGAGGATTATGTCCCCCTTTTCCGCGGAAACCCCGGCAGTTGCGAAGAGCTGCTGGGGTTTCTGTCGTCTAAGGTGCCGAGTTGATGGACAGGAATCAAGGCACCGAGTCTGCGGCCGCCATACGCAATGCGGGGCCTCGACAACTTGCGGGCCACAGTGACGCCTCCCCATCGTGCCCCGCGCTATACTCGTCCGCATGGATATCAAAACACGCAACATAGCAACACCCGCCGCGGACGCGCCAGCGACGCCACCCGCCTCCGCCCCCGCACCCGTCGTGGGCCGTTTCGCCCCGTCGCCCTCGGGCCGCATGCACCTGGGCAACGTGTTCAGCTGCCTGTGCTCGTGGCTTTCGGCCCGCAGCCAGGGCGGCAGCATCGTGCTGCGCATCGAGGACCTGGACGATCGCTGCAAGCGCCCGGAACTTGCCGCTCAACTGATTGACGATCTGACCTGGCTGGGGCTCGACTGGGACGAAGGCCCCTACTACCAGCACGATCGCCTGGATCTGTACGAGGACGCCCTGCGCCGTCTGCAAGACGCCGGCCTCACCTACCCCTGCTTTTGCACGCGCGCCGAGCTCCACGCCGCAAGCGCGCCGCACGCCAGCGACGGCACGCCCATCTACCGCGGCGCCTGCCGAAACCTTTCTGCCAAAGAAATCGCCCGCCGCAGTGCTCTGCGCGCCCCAGCCACGCGTCTGCGCGTGCCCACCGTCGATGATCTCGCAGACGACGTGATCGAATTCGTGGACCGCACGTATGGTGCCCAATGCGAGGCGCTCGCCACTGAGTGCGGCGACTTTTTGGTGCGCCGCAGCGACGGCGTGTTTGCCTATCAGCTGGCCGTGGTGGTCGATGACGCCGCCATGGGCGTCACCGAGGTCGTGCGCGGATGCGATCTGCTGGGTTCCACGCCGCGCCAGATCTATCTGCAGCATCTGCTGGGGCTGCCCATGCCGCGCTACGCGCACATTCCGCTGCTCATGTCACCGGACGGCCGCCGCCTTTCCAAGCGCGATCGCGATCTGGACCTGGGAGAGCTCCGCGCCCGCTTTGGCACACCCGAGGCACTGCTGGGCTGGCTCGCCGGGCAAACGGGCATCGTGCCGGACACCACGCCGCGCTCTGCCGAGCAACTGGTCGAGCACTTTAGCTGGGACGTTATCCGCGCACACCGGGAGAACATCACTGTAACGGCCGAGTAGCCGCTCACTCCACCCCTACGCAACATCCCAGGGCTGGAGTTCGTCGCCCAGGCGAACGATGCAGTCGTAGAGCACGGTATGGCGCTCGGCCGGGTTGGCATCCCGATGGAAATGCCCGTAATACCAGCACTTGTAATCCAAGCGGTCTTCCAGCTCATCGAAAAATGCCGTAAGCCGATCAACGGCGGGGTAATTCCAGCCGGGTGCCGGATAAAGCGTGGGCGAAAGCATGCGCGTAGGGCAGGTGTGGGTGACCACGTAGTCGACCTTCCAACCCACGCTGTCGAGCTTTGCCCGCGCCTCCTCAAAGTTGCGCTCGTCCGGCAGTTCCTGCGGCCACCAGCTGGAATAGGGAATGCGGTATCCTTTGTCCACGCTCGTGGCGCCGCCCATGGTAAAGATCGTTGAGCCGTCGAGCTCAAAAACCTCGCCGCGCGTCAGGCGCCGTATGGGGGAGGTATCCGACAGACGCTGCGTCAGCCCACCGTGCCACAGCTCCATGGGACGCTCCGCCCAGTGATCGAAACGCTCGTGGTTGCCGTCGACGAACAGCACGGTATAGGGGCGCGACTCCAGCCAAGCGATGTCGGCACATTCCTCGGCAGAGAAATCCCAGGGAAAGCCAAAGTCGCCCGCGACAATCAGATAGTCGTCGCTCGTCAGGCTATCCCCAAGGTCCCAATCGCGCAGCTTTTGCATGTCGAGGCCGCCGTGAATATCGCCCGTCACATAGACCGTCATCGGATCACCACTTCCCTCTTATAGGCTTCGAGATCGCGCTCGACCTGTTCATCGTCCGTAACGTTGACCCACCACGGCCACTTAACGCACTGCACCAGCTCGTCTACCTGCGCAAACCATAACTTGAGCTCATCCAAACTTACCGGGGCGTAACCGTTGGCGTCCACGCCCACGTCATAGCGCAGCAGCCCCTGCCGAAGGTTGAACTTGTTATACGCGCCGCCGCAGCTATGGATATGCCCGTGCAGATGCCAGCTGCCGTGCGACATGCCCTGCCAGTCGACCATGGGATAGTGGCTCAGCACGATTTTCTGCCGATCGATTTTGAGCACGCAAATGGGCGGCTCGACGATAAAAGCATCCGCTACGGCAGGCTGCGTCCAGTCTTTGTCGTGGTTGCCGGGTAGCAGGTGGACGTGCTTACATACGATGCTTTTACGCAACTCGTAGGCCTCTTGGACCGTCATCTTAAAGCTGAAGTCGCCCAAAATGTAAAGCTCGTCGTCCGCAGCGACTTTGCTATTAATGCTCGCGACCATGGCGTCGTTCATCTGCGCAACATTCGACCAAGGCCTGTCGGCGAGACGCAGCATGTTCTCGTGTCCAAAGTGTGTATCGCTGGTAAACCAGATCACGGGGACCTCCTAACGCTGCGGGGCATCCATCCCTTAGGGCTTACCCTTCGTTCTTCCATCCAAACGGGTCAAACACCCAAAAAGCTAGATCGAGCACGCCGCCGGTCATCATGGCGCCGGCAAGAGCCATGCAAACGTGTAGAGAGCTGGCGCTTCGAAGCACGTCAAATGGCCCCAAAACAGCCAGCAGCGCGACCGCTGCACCGGCAAGGCACAGCGTGAGACACGGCCCCGCGTCCTTGACGCATTTCTTTGCGAGATGCTTGGTGTTGTCACTCATCGATTTCGAGCTCCTTAGAGGGTCGTTGTTCAGGTACGTGCCGTCGCGGCAGAGCAGGACGGCAGGTTAAGTGTCCCACGCCACGCGGACACAGCTGAAAGCCCTCGCTCAAATAACAGCGCGCCGCAGGATTCGTATCACCTGCGGCGCGCCGAAAATGGTCCGCTTTCCTCCATCCCCAACGGATCAGCTGAGTTGGTGCCGCCCGACGGAAAGGAAGAAGCCGGCGGCGTCACGAGCTGTGGCAATGTCGCTAGGCATAGGAAACAGACGCGCTCCAAACGCACTAAGCCCCAAGCCTACCCATTAAGAAATCGACTGCAGAAACGATTTTGATGCCGTCGATGTCGGTCGGATGGCTCCCCTGACGAACGACGACGATCTTCTCGTAACCGCCGGTAATCTTCTCGAGCGACCTGAGCTCAAATGGACGCAGCTCGCGCTTACGCGTCGCCTCCTCGTCAATCGACTCTGTGACCTGAATAAACTTACGATCCGAGCCGTCGCCTATCGCAACAAAGTCGATTTCGGCATCTCGAAGATGACCCGTGAAGACCTGGTATCCGTCATAGACAAGGCGATTGTAAACGGCATTTTCGAGAACACGTCCGCTGTCGCTGCCGCGATACCCATCCAAGAAGGCTCGAAGTCCCAGATCCTCAATGTAAAACTTGCCGCCGGTCTTCAAAATGTCCCGACCCTTAATATCAAATCGGCGCGCGTGCGAAAAGATATAGGTCTCCTCAAGGGCGGACACACAAGTGTCCACGACGCCGTGCGAGGATTTCGCCCCGTTCTCTGCCAGCGTTCCAACGATCTTATTAATTGATGTCGGGTTTGAAATGTTATCAGCCAAGTAGGAAGTGACGCGGTCGAGCACACTCCTGCTCGTCACCGACCGTCTACCCCGACGCGCCTCGCGAGCCAAAATGTCGCGCCCGACGATTGTTTGGTACGTGCTCCAGATATAGTCCTTCATTTCCTGCTCCGGCAGCTTTGAAGCAGCGAGAAACGGCAGGCCTCCAAACGTCAGATATCGGTCAAGAAGATCGTCGAGTGCAACAATATCCTCCCGACCAAAAACAGCGAGCCTATTCGTGACGTCAGTCGGACCAAGAAAGTCGACATATTCCGAAAAAGCGAGCGGGTGCATCCGAATCTCGACATACCTGCCCGAGATTAAGGTCGCGATCTCTGACGAGAGGAGAAAAGCATTCGAACCCGTAACATATATATCGCAGTCCCGGTCGACACGAAGTGCGTTAATCGCCTTCTCCCATCCGGCAACCTCCTGAAGCTCGTCGAAGAAGAGATAGCACCTCTTGCCCGCAGGCATTAGGCCGTCCACGTGGCGGTAAAGCTCTCGCCAATCACGCACGCCCTCCAGCTCAAATGACTCCATCTTAAAGGTCAAAAGACATTCGGATGGAACGCCGTTATCCTCCAGATGTTTGCGCATCATGTCCAGAAGCGTCGATTTGCCACAACGGCGCATACCCGTTACGACCTTGATGACATCCGTGTCACGGAAGGCGATTAACTTCTCGAGATATCGATTTCTGGGAACCATCCGTTTATCCATCGCTCGCCCCAATCTGCAAGTTTTTCTCACAGAATGACAAGAACTTGCGAATTTTGCAAGTTCTTGTCACGTAGCAACAAGAACCTGCAGAATTACATCAGAGCCATTATAAGTCGGGCTCAGTCAAAGCAGCGTCAAGGCGCAGAACAATGGTATGAGGCGAATCGTTCAAGAGTGCGTTGAACAATTTCATTCCCGCATTTTTGGAATGCCCATAAGATGCCCGTTTGACAGGAAGCGATCTGGGCCATCTTTGAGCAGAAACTCAAATGCTGGCGCGCCGCCTGCACTTATCGAGTTTCCCGCAACTGCTATAAATAGAAAGTTTATTTACATAGCGAGACACTCCTGGACGTTTGACTTTCATCCTGGTAGCCTGGATATCTAGAAGTTTCTGTTTGGAGAGGGTTAGCAGTGATTCCCGTTATTGACTTATTCGCGGGCCCGGGAGGCCTTGGGGAAGGCTTCTCATCACTTCGAGACGCTGAGAACAAGCCCGTGTTCCAAACAATCATGTCCATTGAACGTGACAAGCAGGCTCATCAGACCCTGAGGCTTCGTTCATATCTGCGCAAAATTGCAGAACCGGACGGAACATTGCCGAGAGTTTATCTCAGATACATGAAAAAGCATGACAATGAGACCTTCGACCAACTTATCCGCTACCGCCCAAAAGAATGGCAGGCTGCTTGCGAAGAAGCTTTATGCGACGAGCTCGTCGATGGAGACGACCGCTTGGTTAAACTCGGCGCCGAACGCGTGACAAGATGGTTTGAAGACCGTGATAGGGGTCCGCTAGTCCTTATTGGCGGACCTCCGTGCCAAGCATATTCGTTGGTGGGCAGATCGCGGCGCAAGCATGACATTACATTCGAAGAGGACCCGAAGCACACCCTCTACCGTTGCTACCTCTCGTTTATCAACGAGCTAAAGCCGGATGTCTTCGTTATGGAAAACGTCAAAGGACTTCTTTCTGCAAAGCACGAGGGCCATGGCGTTTTTAACCGCATATGCAAAGATATGGAAGAGGCGGGATACACTATCCATTCCCTCGTCACTGATGACCCCCATAATCCAAAAGATTACGTTGTCAAAGCCGAACAGTATGGAATCCCCCAGATGCGCCACAGGGTCATTCTCCTTGGTATTAAAAATGACACCGGAATCGAACCGAGCACGCTAACCAAAAAGCATGTTTGCACTCTTGGGTCAGCCCTTCGTGGGCTGCCTAAACTGCGAAGCGGATTCTCTGAACGCAACGAAAACTGGCGCGATATGAACTGGGCAGAGTACATAAACTCAGCGGCAAAAGAGTTGAAAGACAATGGCGAATGCAACGATCTTACAGACATCCTTGATAGGGTAATTTCACGCTACGCGCCAAAGTTAACCGCAAAGCACAAAGTTGATCCCGTCCACAATCGATATGAAGAATGGTATAGAGGAAGGCTCGGAAATAGCAAGGTCCTCACAAATCATGAGTCTCGCTCTCACTTGGCGAGCGATCTTGACCGTTATCTCTTTTGTGCGGCATATGCAGAAAAATACGGTACGCCCGCACGCCTTGAAGAATTCCCCGAGTCATTGCTTCCCAATCATAAGAACGTCCAGGCAGCAAAAACGACTGGTAACTATAAATTCAACGACCGTTTTCGTGTGCAAGTATGGGGAAGACCCTCTACGACCATCACCTCGCATATCGCCAAGGACGGACACTATTACATCCATCCGGATCCGTCGCAATGCAGGAGCCTTACCGTGAGAGAGGCCGCAAGACTTCAAACCTTCCCAGATGACTATCTGTTCGAAGGCAACAGAACGTCTCAGTACACTCAGGTGGGTAACGCGGTGCCGCCGCTACTTGCCCAGCAGATAGCGGCGGTAGTCGCAAAGGCACTTGGAAAAGAAGCCCACGGGTTTTACGAGAATCTTACAGACGATACTGACTGCTCTTAACACGGTAAGGACAGCCGACTCTGTGCAGCCGCTTCATCATGTTAATAAGTACAACGGACTGGCTCTCGGAGGGCACTTTGTTTGGCAAGGCACATGCATACTGCAAAATACCCCGTTCCTTCTCAGTTCCCTCGCCCTCTGCAAGGCACCAGTTAAGAACATTTTGCCAAAATCCGCTTCCCATCTCGCAAACCGCCGTCTGAGCTTCAATCCCATTCAGCGTTTTCTGGTTACGGGAGCCCTCTCGCTGAATGTCTTTCTCCTCATCGAGGTCAATAAGCTCGCCAAGCCACTCTTTGTCCCAATCAACCTTTTTTAACTTGATAGCCTCCCAGCATTTCTGTTGTTTTGCCCATTCAGAAATGTTTCGATAGCCCGTCGCGGGATGCATCAATACATCATGCGCAGCGTCAGATGCTTGCCCAAGCGCCCTCTCAAACGCTGGCGACAACGATTGTTGATTCCAAATGCCAAGAAAGTTAACGGCTTTTCCTAAAGCGGAAACTGCATTTGAAAGCACTCCCACCGCAAGGACTACATGCTGCGAGCGATAGCTGCCGGTTTCCCACCAATCACGCGCCTGCACAATCTTGCCTGTGCGATCGAATATAATTTTCTTGGCAATCAAATATTTGAAATAAGTCTCATTGAACTGACTCTCATCCTTATCCCAGGAGTCTTTAATTAGCCGAGCAAATTCAGAGAAGTTCTTCTGGGCACCGCGATTGACCAAGTAGGCCTTATTCGTCCAGACCATGAGATATTTTGCCAAATCCGTTTTCGTAAAAGTCTGCGTTTTAGGAAACTCAGCAACAAATTTACGCTTCTGCGCAGGCGTAAGATAAGCTTGCTTATCTCGATATGAGCCTCTTGCCCGCTCGTAGAACCATTTGGTTTGCGTGAAGCTATCTGCCCGCATGGGAGCAAGTATCCTTTGCGAGAACTCTTCGATCCTCACGTGATAAGGGTGGTTTGCAAAGAAGTCGGCTGAAGAAACCTTATTCTGGCTGTTTGCATATTCAGAGATCCTAGGCACCAGTTCGAGAGCCTCTTCCGGGCTGACAACACTAAGCTTCATTTGGACAAACACGCGGTCCAAACTTTTACCAGCCTTATATGCGGCATAAACCGATGCGGTTGTCTGGCCACCGTTAACTATCTGCAGGTTTTCTAGACGGTCAATTAAAAGCCCGTCTTCCCCGCTCTCCGTTGTAACGCTCTCTGCGGTCGCCGTGATACCGTTATTGAACGAGAAGAAAAGCTCGGGCTCATTCTCGAGAGTACGCTTTATACCCTTGTTGACATTGCTTCTCGCCTGAAGAAATACACGGACGTTTTGCTCAAGAAGTCGCGCTCCCCAACGATCGTAGATGCGCGCCAAATCGACACCCGGTATCGCAGCAAGGTAAACCTTGTTCTTGTCTTTCGGAGAGCTTGCGAGAAGGGCCCGAATCGGACCCGTCGGCAATTCGTTAAAGTCAATGAGCAGTCTCTCCCGCTCACGACCCGATTCAATAAGATTACCTATCCGTTCAAGATCCCAGACGTTGTAAACAACCTCTTTGCCAAGGACACTCCCCGTCTCTTTACCCGAAACCCTTTGGCTAAGTTTTTTGTTTGAAAGAAGATACAGATTAACTCGCTCGATTTCGTTCCAGCGAGCGTGAATTAAATCGGCGAGCCCAAACCCCGGATCCGTCGGCTCAAGAGATTCCCTAAATTGAGAATCCAATGCTTTGGTTACGAATTTCTCAAGCCGCCGAAAATCTGCCTCCATTTCAGAATTCGTTAATGTCAGCAAGCCAGTATCTTGGTTGAAGTCGAGGACAATGAGGCCAAGGACTTTTCTGCTTGACTCAAAAGGATCGCCACAGTAGCCATCAACCCTTATTCCAGTTCTCTGACAGAAGGCGGGGATGGCCTCATCGAATTCTCCCGCATCGCAAAGATAATCAGTGATGAGGTCAAAGAACGCATCGTTCTTATAGACTCCCTCTGAGTCCGCCTTATTCTTGACCTCTTGAAACAGTTCCTCCTGAAACGAAGTGGAATCTGTCATCTAATTCACCTCAATGCTTGGGTAATTGCGCTCTGATCAACTTCGTAATCAGAGCAGTAGCCAAGGTCGATTTTATATGTAACAGCCTTAACTCCAGGCGGACACGAACTGGAAACGATTCGCGGAAATCCATCCTTAACTTCATATGTTTCAGTTACGCCCTCGCTCCACAAGGTGTGGGAATAATCGTCTTCCGGAAAATACCCGGCATCCGACAGCTTCTCCTGAAAGTGCGCCAAATCCAATGGGCTGTCGAAGAGCATTTGAACATCGTTGACGACATCGGTAAGGCTGAATGCCGCTTTATCTTCATCCGTAGCGCTGTTCAACTCAACGACATATAAGAAGAGCCTTTCACTTTCGTTGGTGTTCAATTGCTCTTCTGACGATATTCCAATTTCCGAATTCGACGACCCTCGTTTGCTTTTCACCTCGACGAAAATCTGCCCGTAACCGAAATCGCGCTTAGAGCGTTCTGGCCCTGTCCAGCCACTCAAGGCATTCGACGGCTCGTAAATGGCAGCGGAAACCCGTTTAAGAAAAAGCAGCTCGCCGATAAGCCCTTTTTGTTGCTCGGCTGTGAGGGGACCACGCCCGGGCCTGAGAAACGAAGCCCATTTCTCGAGCCTCATGAAGGTCATCTTCCTCATCGCAACGGTGGGGGCTTTCTGCACCGAGTCGGCAATATCAAGACATAAGCGGAGAAATTGGGCTTTCATTTCCTGGTCTTGGAGCTCAAGCAGTATGGAGCGCTCCGATTCAATGTCTCGAATAGAGATGTTCTTAAACTTGGGAGGCTCCGGTGCCCCCGTCTCGCTGCTGTCATATTCGACAAGAAAAGCAGGGTGATTAGAGCGCCCCTTTGCCCAATAAATCCTTTTTGCATCGGGATTGACATCGGGTGCGACCATTCTCGTGTTGTAGTCGCCCCTTCCACGCGATCTAGGCAGCTCTTCCCACGGATTATCGCTAGTCGTCTTCATAATCATCATCGCTATCTTCGGGTTCCGGCATCATGTTCTCCAGTGCCACAGAATTAAAAACGTAAGTGACTGGTCGCGTTTGCTTATCGGTGTGCGGAAAACTGATGCTCCAGCCGAAAACGCATTCCTGAGCATCCCAGCTCTTCCACCAGGAAGGAGCTTCTTTTCCGGCCTCCTTCTTTTCTTTAATTTTGATTTCTCCAAATCGCATGCAAATCGGATGCAAAACCAGCAATGGCCGCCTCCTTATTTGACGATAATAGAGATCAGAACAGTTTTTCGCCTTGTCGCCGCTATGGTCTGCAGCATATCGTTCTTCCGCCATTTTCCTTTCTTCCGCACTTAAGCCAGCGGCCTCAACTCCACGACTGGATAAACGATGTTTCTCTCCGACAACAACGACATCATTGTTCGAAGCGCTACCGGGATATCTTTGCTCCATGCTGACCGTTCCATCAACAGGCAAATCGATTGGATCATTTGATCGAGAGCCATGTGCCAAGAGAACGTCCCATTCCTTCAGCTCGCCATCAAGCAGCCGTTCGTTGACGTAGCTTAGGATTGGAGCTTTTTGAGACTTTGGCGAAAGGCCATCTTCATTTTCATAGGCTTCTAGAAAAGCGGTAACAAACTTGACCGGAACCCCCTTATAAAGATATCTATAAGAGCCCCCGTCTTTGAAGTCCGCATACCCCTTTATTGCGCTAAGAAGGTCCCTGCATGCCGCCTCGTTATCGGCAACTATCTCCGCGTCCCTGTCAAATGCAATCGTTTCAACGAATCCCTCGTTTAAATCGATGGGGGCCTTTTCCTTTTGCCCGGCACCCATCTTATTTCTCGCGGTAACGGTCAGGGCATCAGGGCTCTGGCGTATTTTCAAAACGTAATTCTTTGGAGTGCGCTTAACTTGGCGCATGCTCCTTAGTTGATCGAACAGATTCTCCGTCGAATCGGCAACGTATTTGTACCAGCCCGCCGCCTCGTCGGTCATCCATACACGACAAAGATCCTCATACTGAGGCCTATATCCAAACCAACGAGCCATCTGCATCAGCGCATCATATGCTCTGGCGTTTCGCGAATAGTAAGAGACCGTTAACCCTTCAAGGGTTAAACCACGAGAAAGCCTATATCCGCCAACCGCGATAACTCGCTCGTTCCTGTTCTCATAGTCCAGAGCATCTCCTGAGTCTGTATTGATGCTCAGAACATGATAATCCGGGTCGTAGAGACGTGGCTGTATTTCGCTCCAGCCAAAACCGCAGCCTGCATATTCCAGCTCCCAAGTAGCTTTCAAATCCTTTAGGTGCGGAGAAGCCTCAAGCGCCTCCTCCGGGTTTAAGGCCCCATAGGATTTCGCCGCCGTATTCAGGTCGTTAAGGTAATCCTCAACTAGATTCCGCATGCAATTCTGCGGTTTCTTATAGGGAGATACATTGACCATCATCGTTGAATGGAAATTAGTGCCAAAACGAAGTGTCTTTATCGTCGTCGCCAATACAAAAGTACGAATTGCCGCCTTTAGACTAAGGGGAAGCATAAAGGGCTCAAAGCTACTTTTATGTTTTGCAGGAAGGACATCGTCCGCATCGTCAATGAAACGCAAGTGCTTGTGAGTAGGCTCGTCGTAATCTCCGAATACCTTTTTGGCACCGAAGTAGTCAGAGGACTCCTCAAGCGTATAAATAAAGTTGCTCGGGAAAAGGTCCTTGCCATACTCATCGCTGTCAACGCTAGGGTCGATCAAAACGTTAGCAAATGGCGTAGCAGTGTAGCCAACATAGCAGGCCTTATTGAATAGGTTAAGCAGGTTTCTTATCTGCCCATTGATTTTGGTCGGTTCATTCTCTCGCTTTTCGAGCTTGTATTTTCCGTTAATCGAAGCATTATCCGCTTCATCGTCAATGAGCAACAGAGGTTGATCCTGGCTATTGCTGGCATCCAGCCATTCAATTACCTGCTGGAGAGACTTACTATTCTTCTTAACAACAAACAAAAAAGGTTCGTTTGTTTGCGTCGGCTGGATGCACCTTAAAGCCTTAGCTCGTTCTGTACTAAAGTCTGCTTCTCTCGAGGTACAGGCAATTGGTCGTCGGGCTTGACTCCCCTTGCCAACGCCAACCGGTTCGACTGTGCTGTTCTCAATGTTAAAACCTGTAAAACCATCTTCAAGACGAGCTTGCGTCTGATTTCGCAGGACATTATGCACGCCGGCCATGACGATAATGATTCGATATCCCGCGTCGGCGGCGCGGGATATCAGCCCAATATAATTTGCAGTTTTTCCCGATTGAACGGATGCGACTACGAGGCCGCGTCTTGTAAAAGAGCCGCACTCTAAAGGATCGGCCATTAAGTCAAGGATGTTGCGACTGTCCCTATCTATCGACTTAACCGCGGCGGGCGCCCATTTCTTATCGCGCACCAAGTATCGCCTATAGCGATTCCAGTAGAACCATTCGATCGAGTCTTCTGCTTCACTCAACCAGGGATGGCTATCCTCATCCTTAAACTCAAAGCCAAGCTTTTTCTTAATCGTAAGCTCGCTACAATACTTCTCAACAAGCCTACGGACGATATCATCCTTGTCGCATTGTTTAGATACAGGGAAAATTCCGGCGAATGCAGTGTAGAACTGCGAATAGGTATCCGCAACATCCGCCTCTTCGGGAACGCCGTCATCGTTCTCTAGTTTATCTCTGGCGGAGTTGTCAATGTAATTGATGAACTGCTCTAGTGTGGCGTCCATTTAGCACTCCTCGATTCCCAAAATGGCAAGTACTTCATTCCAACGTGTGGCGAACAAGTCAACTGACCTCATAGTGGAGAGGATGTCATCCTCATCCTTCCCCATTTGTTTTAATGAGCCAAAGAAAGTGAGAACAGCATTACAAAAGTCATCGTCTTTCATCTCCTCAAAGCAAACTGACCCTTCGTTGTTCGACAGTTCGTAAAAAAGAGATTCCGTTGGGAATGACGATTCGACCAGCGAAAGAACAGTCTTGAAAGCAGCCCTCTGATCATCATCAAGAGATGAATTGAAGCTATCAAGAATTGGGTTTTTGCGATTAATGCAATAAAGGGTCTTGTCTCCAGTTTTTATCGCATTCCAAGCCGGATATACCTCAGGCCTCGTTAACCTAGCGCCGCGACGACGATAAACTCTTTTTGAAGGCGCACCAATATGAGCAATCAATTGTTTGATACTCGCCCTTACTTCTTCCGGAAGCTGAGCGGACACTTTCTTAACGTCAATTTTCCATGCTTCATCTTGGTTAACATCAATATCAATCTTCACGCGGCACAACTGGGTGAGAGCGGTTTTCTTGGCAATCCCAAACCAAGTTCCATGCAGTATCAAGCGCTTCGCGCGATAGAGAAAGACTCCCTGATTCTTTAAGTAACCGCCAGGAAGAGCAAACTTTTCATACTCTGCATCTGAAGCATAATTTGACCTATGCGGAAGAGTAAACGCCTGCATCGTAACGCCGGGACAAACATTTTCGACAGGCGATGGTTGCGTCGCCTGATTGCTAACATTAAATGGATCGATGGGGTCAAGCGTGCGATTATTCACATTGACCTTAATGCGCTTGAGCCCACGTTCTCCCGCTAAGTAACGATGAAATACAAGAGAGAGGTAATCTTGAGCCTCACTTATAATTCTGTCGTAATTGGCTTTTCCGGATCCATTTACCCCGGTTAGACGATCAAGTTTTTCCCATAGAACAAGCGTACCCGTCTCGTTCATCTCTCCAATAAACGGAATGGAGTCCGTTCTTTTCTGTTCCAAAACTGTCCATTTGTTTTCACTGGCAACAAGATCGAGATCCCACGTGAAGGCATTCACTTCACCGTTTTTCTTTGACACAACCGTCAGCCTTCTGCATTGTGAAAATGAAGCGGTTTTTAACCCGAGACCAAAACGCCCGAGATCGTTCAAATTCCGCTTGCACCTCGGATCAGTGCTACCGAGCCTCATGGCATGCATTAACTCATCTCTGCCAAGCCCCTCACCGTCATCAATGATTGCAATTCTGAAGTCATCAGAAGGAATAGCAAGGATTGAGATATTCCTTGCCCTCGCGGTAATAGAATTGTCAACAATATCAGCTAGTGCACTATTAAACGAATACCCAATATCTCTTAGGCTTTCAATTAAAATCCTCGGTTCGGGCTCAAGCTGCATCGATTCCATCCAAAGCCAATCTTACTAGCATCATAATCGATAAGTATAGCAGCGGCCATTAATCAATTATCACTTACCGGCACCCAAATCATGCGAACGGTAGCGCTACCGGCAATAACGTGACAGTCGCAGCACGATTATTCACGTTTCGGCGCTCATTTAAAACTGCCTTGCGGCATTCCTAACAGCCATCTTCAATGCGGTAGGCGTTTTGTACTTCACCATGTCCTCTGTTTCACATTACCCGTTCAGTACCATCAGCAAAGGCATCATCAGTCCGCGCCGCTTGGCGGTTTTAGAGTTCTCCTTTACGAATTCTTTCAGCCGCTGTATATCGAGCCCTCGCCCAAGCGCATCGTTATAGGCATCGATAATTAATGAGGGGTCCTCGCAATCGAGGCAAAGATCGACAAGCGTGCGCTCGGGCTTGGTTACCGGCAGGCCGTCGAGCCAAACGATATCCCGCTCGGCAATCTCGCGCTTTACAAAAGAAAGGGAATCGTTTCTCGTATTGATGCGCATGGGCGCGGTCATCCTGTAGGGGGGACAGATGGAAATCGCCCATTTGCTGCAGGTTCGCCGCAGTCGTACCGCTCACGGCGATGCCATCCCACTGGCGTTTTCTCTCCCACGCGCACAGGGAGGGATTGGTGAGCTTCCAAAGAGCGTTGAGCTCGTCGGTGTCTCGGCGCTGCGCGCCCGACATCCGGTAGGCACCGTGGCATATCCGCTCAAGACGCCCCACGCGGCATGAGTGCGCCAGCGCATCTCGAGAAATGTCCATGCGAGCCGCCTGAGCCGTGGTGAACACGCCCTCGCTCTCGGAAAGCTCGCTTATCGCCGTTATGTTGCTAAAGTACTTCATGTTGCATTTGTAGGATATTTTCATACTTTTGCAACGTGATTTGCATAACGCACAGGCGCAGTGCCTTGCTTAATCTGTTCCTGCCGCAGCGCTGTCGTTGAGAGGCCATCATTTTCCTCCCCTGGGACCATGCTGGCACCCCTAGCCGCTACGACCGCAGGCATGCCTATAATGAGACATGTTTCCTGATGAGAAAGGAATCCAGATATGGACGAAGCCAAGCTCGCCGATTTGAACCACATCCAGGACTTTTTCAACCGTGTCGATAGCGTGCGCAACAGTGCATCCCCGACCAAAAAGTTTCATATCGATCATCCAATAGGAATAGGCGTCAAGAACTTCATTGGATGGTGCAACGATTCCTGCGAGATCGGTTCCGAAAGCAGTAATAGCGCAGACGATGCCGAGACGTTGGGCGAAGCCATAGTCGCTCTGAATCAGCTTGACAACAGTGAGCTCGCTGCAATGGAAGCCGCTCTCAGGGAAGACGTATGGGGCGATTGGTGTGGAACCGAATGGAGACAAGCGAAGCAGGCAAAAAGACTCGGACCGACAATTAACATAATGAAAAATCACCCGGAAAACGCGGCCTTCTATCTTGTGCTCAGACACCGCACCGATAAGCAAAAGCATTACCGCTTTTATTTTGACGACGATACAATTGCAGAAGTCGATGCCTTCAAGCCCTTTACCGACAGCGCGCATGACAATTTAAATCAGCAATGGCATGTGCTCATCTCCGTGCTCGCATACCTCGATGTCGCTCACGCTTTAAGCAGTGATCAGCACGAATACCATTGCCTGTATCAACATTTTAAATCGCGGGACATGGGCGATTTAAGTGCATTGCATCTACAGTTATTGTGTTCCCCTAACCAGCCTGAAAACAGGCGCATCAAGCTACAGCTTGTTAAACCGAAGACGGCCCCAAAGCCCTGGACAATAACATATCGCTCGGAAGCGATGAATGGTTGGCTTAAGGAAGCACTGCGTAGGTTGGCAGACAAATAATCGCCCGTCAACCTACTCCAGCCCTTGCCCGCTGTACTTCCCTGTCTCTGAGTCGTAGTTCAGCACGACGACCTCACCGTGCTGAACTACGTTCCCGTCAATGTAGAAATGGCTGGCTCCGTCATACCAGATACCGCGGTAGCCTGCGATGCCCGAAGCCGCTTCGGTATTGATGTGCCCGGCGATAACATCCAGGTAGAACTTACGCCCCACGTAATCGGGCGGCATCATGGTAAACGACTCGGCAGACGTGCCCATCTTCCAATACTCCCCGGCATCCTCTTCAATACCGGCGTGCACAAAAACCTGGCCGAAGGGGCTCTCGTAAAAATAAGGGAGCTTGCGGACCCACGCGATGATGTCCGCATGCTCGGCCTTCATGCTCTCGACCGTAAAGGCGTACGCTTCCTCGAACTCCCTGAGCCTCAACAGATGCTTAACGTGCTTGAATGCCTCGGCATCTAAGAAGCTCTTAGCCGTTGCCAGATTGCTGTCGGCAAGTATCCATGCCTGCGTGAAATTGGGATCGTTCACCTCGTCAATGTACTCAAGGAACATCCCCTCATGGTTGCCACGCAGTGCCACGACGCGATCGCCGTAACGTTTTTGCAGGTCCATGATGAGCTCAAAGACGCCAAGCGAATCGGGGCCTCGATCGCAGTAATCGCCAAGTAAGACCAGCTTGAAGTCCTGGGCATCGAGGTCGATGGTGGATAGCGATGCCTTAAAGGCGTCCAAACACCCGTGAATGTCACTCATAGCGTAGATATGCACCTATGACCCCCTGTTTGCGTCGGGACCCCGCTCGTTTGCGCCATACGGCACGGCGACCCCTCTGATTTCGCGGGCGGCAGGCAACTTTGCCCCGTCACGCCCTTAACGTTGGTAATAAGTATATCTCGCCGTGCGGACACAAATTTACCCTTACGCCCCGGGCGCCCGGCCCGCACTTGCCTCAAAGACTGCCTGTGCCCACACCACCCAAAAACTCATCCAGCATTAATCTTGGCTCAAGAATCGCTTAATCTATAACCTGCACTATAGAGTTCGACCAAGGGCGGGGCGGCGCCGCGCGACGCAGGCCGCCAAACGCAACGCTCGCGCCCGGGCAGATCGCCCGACGTCGCGCCCATCGAACGAAAGGACAGGTCATGGACGACCTCGAAAAAGTTGAAACCATCCGCACCAAGTGCAACGTGAGCTACACCGATGCCAAGGCCGCGCTCGACGCCGCCGACGGCAACGTTCTGGATGCCATCATTTGGCTTGAGTCGCAGGGCAAGACCCAGACCACATCGGCGCATGCCGCCACCGAGTCCGCACCAGTCGATGAGCCCTCTGCCGAGATGGTCGCCGCGCAGGCCGCCTACGAAAAGTCGAGCGAAAAGACCGACTTCTCCAAGAAGATGGACAGCGTGTGGGAGTACCTCAAAAAGCTCTTCCGCCTGAGCCTGGACACCAAGTTTATCGCCACGCGCCGCGATGCGATCATCCTCAACATTCCCATCCTGATCCCCATCATCGCCTTGTTTGCCTGGGGCGCCACGATATGGTTGATGCTGCTTGGCCTGTTCTTTGGCATGCGCTACCGCATCGACAGCGACGGCGATGTGCCCGGCAGTATCAACAACCTTATGAATCACGCCGCCGACGCCGCAGACGACATCAAGCAAAATCTCAACGACGACAAGTAATCGCAGACGGGGGCACGTATGGCACGAATCCTGATTGTAGAGGACGAGGAGAAAATCGCCCGCTTTGTGACGCTCGAGCTGGAGCACGAGGGTTACCAGGTAGAGCACGCCGCCGACGGCCGCACCGCCGTGGACCTGGCGCTGGAGCGCGACTACGATCTGATTCTGCTCGACGTACTGTTGCCGCAGCTCAACGGTATGGAAGTGCTGCGGCGCATCCGCAAGCACAAGGATGTGCCGGTGATTATGGTCACCGCGCGCGATGCCGTGATGGACAAGGTGGCTGGGCTCGATGCCGGCGCCGACGATTACCTGACCAAGCCGTTTGCGATTGAGGAGCTGTTCGCACGGATCCGCGTGGCGTTGAAGCGCTCGGAGGCCATGCGGGCGGCTTCGGGCGTAGCTGGCGTCGGCGCCGGAGCGGGCATGGCGGGCGTCGCGGGCGAGAAGGCCACCGCGATGCCCCCGGCCAGTGACATGGCCCAGACCCCTGCCTCGCCCTCCCCTGCCACACTCACCGTGGGATCGGTTGCGCTCGACCCCGACCGCCGCGAAGTCACGGTCGGCGGCTCGCCCATCGCGCTCACGGCCCGCGAGTTCGACGTCCTCGCCCTGCTTATGGCGCACGCCGGCACCGTGCTCACGCGCGAGCGCATCGCGCATGAGGCGCTAGGCTACGACTACGTGGGCGATACCAACAACGTCGATGTGCACATCGCACATTTGCGCGCCAAGATCGAAGACGCTGGCGGCGCCCGCATCATCCAGACCGTGCGCGGGGTGGGCTATGTCTGCCGCGCATAACGCCGAGGCCAAGCGCGTCACCTCCATCGCCCGCGCCATCAACTGGGGCTATATGTGGCGCCGCTTGATGAGCTACGTCTGGCTCGATCTGTTGCTGATGGTGATTGCGGCGGCGATCCTCGTCTATGGATACAACCAGACGCTGCCCGACAGCGCGTTTACCGCAGGCTGGATTCCCGGCGCCACCGTTCACGGCATGTCGCTGACGCCCGCACGCGGCTGGGACCTGACAACGCTCACCTATACCGTCGAGTTTGCGCGTACCACCAAGACCTTCCCCCTCGCGCAGGACCTCGTCGCGCTATGGCCTCTCTACCTTGTCGTTATGGGTTGGCAGGTCATCAGCGTGCTCAACATGCTCGGCGGCGCCCGCCGCGTGCGCCGCACCATGGCGCCGCTCAACGACCTTGCCTTGCGCGTGGACGAGCTCGGCCGTATGCAGCTCTCCGGCGGCAAGATGGAAACGCTGGAACAGGCCATCGAGCGCGCAAGCGTCGACTCGCCGAGCGTCACCACCGGCGACGCCGACCTGGCAAGCATCGAGGTCGCACTCAACCGCCTGCTGCGCCAGATGCAAGAGGCCAAGCTGCAGCAGATGCGCTTTGTCAACGATGCGAGCCACGAGCTGCGCACGCCCATCGCGGTGATTCAGGGCTACGTGAACATGCTCGACCGCTGGGGCAAAGACGACCCGGACGTGCTGGCAGAATCCATCACCTCGCTCAAAGCCGAAAGCGAGCATATGCAGGAGCTCGTGGAACAGCTGCTGTTTTTGGCACGCGGCGATGCCGGTCGCACCGTGCTGCGGCGCGCGAATACCAACCTGGCTGCACTGGTCGGCGAGGTTTGCGAAGAATCACAGATGATCGATGCCGGGCACACGTATCGACTGGCCTTTGACGCTGCGCTTGTCAGCGACTCGCGCTGCGATGCGTCCGTCGATGTGGCGCTTGTAAAGCAGGCTCTTCGCGTGATCGTGCAGAATGCCGCCAAGTACTCGGATGCGGGAACGCCCATCTCGTTTGGCGTAGCGCCGGATGCGGGCATGGGCACGATCGACATAAGCGTTGAGGACGAGGGTATCGGCATGAACCAGGAATCCGCAGCTCACGCGTTCGAGCGGTTCTACCGCGCCGACAACGCGCGCGATGCCGGCGCGCAGGGCACGGGTCTGGGGCTTGCCATTGCCAAGTGGATCGTCGATAGCCATGGCGGTGTCATCGGTGTGACCTCGGTCGAAGGGGTCGGCAGCCGCTTTACGATTCGCCTGCCACGGTAGGGATGCCCCCTCGTGGATCGAGGTCTAATACTTTTCCCGAGAAGTGAACGACCATATTCGGACCCCCGAAGCATCCGCATTTTTCGGCCGCAAAATCGCAGGATTCCAGCATCGAAACTGCAGGAAACGATGCCCTTAAAGTGTCGATGCTTCGGGGGGTGTTCCTATAGTTTTGTCAACTGGGAAATGCTCT